>JBBEBG010000030.1:10718-86351 GCA_040882465.1 Gemmatimonadota bacterium | reverse complement strand
AGCACACTGGTCTTTGGAACCGGCGGTGGTGGTTCGAATCCACCCGGGCCAACTTCACGTCCTTCGTGGTACTCCATCGTCCGAGGAGGTGGATCCGTGTCGCGCCCGAACTTCCGCTCGAGCTTCTTCCCGATGGCCCACACCTCGATCGCCGCGTCGGTCGCGGCCGTGCTCTCGACGGCCCTTCTGGTCTCCGCCGCGTCCGCGCAGGATCCCGGTCCCGCCTCCGTGCACGTCTCCAGTCCGATCACCGCGGGTGCGCCGGGTAACGATGCGAACGACTTCATCTTCACCATGTCCGGAATGGATCTGGCCGGGCACGGCTACGTCGAGCTCGAATATTTCATCGAAGGGACGGCGAATCGGTACACGACGGGCGGTCTGGAATCCGGATCCGTGATCGATGGACCTCATCCTTTCCGGACGCGGGTCGTGGTGCGGCGACCGGCCGACTCGAACCGATTCAACGGCACGGTCGTCGTGGAGTGGAACAACGTCACGGCGGGAAACGACCTCGACATCGACTGGCGGCAGTCCGGTGAGCACCTCATGCGCAACGGGTACGCCTTCGTAGGCGTGTCCGCACAGCGTGTGGGAGTGGACCACCTCCGGGAGTGGAGTCCGACCCGGTACGGATCGCTCGACGTGACGGTTGGCGGCACGATCGAAGGCGACGCGCTTTCGTATGACGTTTTCGCAGCCGTGGCCGAAGCCGTTCGCGAGCCGAAGGGGGCCGACCTGTTTCCCGGCTTCGAGATCGAACGGGTCTTCGCGACCGGTCATTCGCAGTCTGCGGGGCGCCTCGCCACGTACCTGAACAACGTCCATCCCCTGCACCCCGTCTTCGACGCGATCATGGTCCACGGCGGGGGTGGCCAGATTCGAGACGATCAGGAGGTGAAGATCTTCAAGATCATGGCAGAGACGGACATGGCTCGCCGGATGGGGAGCCGTCAGCCCGATTCCGATTCGTTCCGCCAGTGGGAGGTCGCGGGGAGCTCCCACGTGGACATCTTCTTCATTTGGGAGGGTGCACGGGTCAGCGCGGTCTCGGCGGGGAGAAGCATAGCGACCGCCGTGGTGCGGGCTCCGACCTGCGATCGGCCGGCCGCATCGCGCGTCCCCTTCCGGCACACCATGAATGCGGCGTACGACCACATGGTCCGGTGGGTCGAAGAGGGGTCTCCGCCTCCGACGGCCCCCCTTCTCGAGGCGGCCCCCGCGGGGTCGGACGACCCGTTCGCGCGGGACGAATATCGGAACGCCCTCGGCGGGATCCGGCTCGCCGCGCACGCGGTTCCCACGGCGACCAACACGGGGATGAACAGCGGCTCCGGCTTCTGCGGCCTCTACGGTTCGTTCGAGCCTTTCGACGCGGCCACGGTCGCTGCGCTTTACCCGAGCCACGCGGACTATATGGCGGCGGTGAGCGAAGCCGTTGCGGCCAACTTCGAGGCCGGGTACATCACCGCTTACGATGCGGCGGCGACGATCTGGGAGGCGGAGCTTTCCGACATCGGGGGACGCTGAGGGGGACGCGCCTCGGCGCGCGGCGGCATGACGAATCGGCGACTTCTTTTTGGGGACATCCTGGTCTCGCTTCTACTGGGCGCAGTCCCGCGGCCGGCCGATGCTCTTCAGGGAGCCATCGAGGCCGAGGGCCTAACAGCGCCGGCCGCCGACTCCACCGAGCTTCGCAATCGCGCCCTCACCGCCCAATCCGTCTTCGAGCGCGCGCGGGTCAGCCACGCACCCATGGGTTGGCGCACCTTCACCGGGCCCTGCGATGACACCATCGGCCGATTCTGCCTGACCTTCGGGAACGACGCGGTCGAAGAGGACGATCCGGACGCCTGGAAGCCGCCGCCGGAAGTGCCGGAGGTCACGGAGGCGCGCCTAGGGCTGATCGAGACGCTCGCGGAGATCGGAGAGGCGATTCCGGGGGACGGGTGGGTGCTCGGCCAGCGAGTGGCCTGCCTCGGGGAGGCGGGTCGGTGGGACGAATCGCTCGCGCTCGCCCGCCGCTGTGGCGCGGCTCCGGCCGAGGCGTGGTTGTGCCGGGCCCTCGAGGGGCTGAGCCTGCATCGCCTGGGGCGCTTCGAGGAGGCCGAAGCCGCCTTCGACAGCGCGATCTCCGGGATGCCCGAGGCCGTGGCGGTGGCCTGGCGGGGCCTCGATTTCCTTCTTCCCGAGGAGCTTCGTCCTCTCTTCGCCGAGGCGCCGCCCGACTCGATCGGGACCCTTCGGAAACGCGCCTGGGTCCTCGCGGATCCGCTTTACCTCGTCCCGGGGAACGACCGCCTCACCGAACACTTCTCCCGCTGGACCCTCGCCCGGATCCGTTCCGGGGCGCGCAATCCGTACTCCATGCGATGGGACGAAGACCTCGCCGAGCTCCTCGTCCGCTATGGGCCGGAGGTGGCCTTCGAGCATGAGTGGGCTCCGGCGCTCAATCTGGGACCCACTCCCGTCGTCGGACGGATGAACCCGTCGAGCCGCGGCGTATTCCCTCCGCCGGAGGCCTTCCGCTCCGTGGCGAGCATCCCGCCGGGCAACTGGCGGACGGATTCCCGAAGGACGCCCGAGCGTTATTCTCCCGCCTATGCTCCGCGGATCGCGGCGCTCGAGGTCCAACAGGCGCGATTCCGGCGGGGTGAGGATCTCCTTCTCGTCCTGGGATGGAGCGCCAAATCCGACCAGGCGCTGACCTCCGCCACCGAATGGGGCGTGTTCCTGAGGGCAGCACACGATCTGACCCCGGTCACGCCGTCAGATTGGGAGAGGATGCCGGACCACGCGATGCGGGGTGGGGGAGGTGTCGCCGCATTTCGGACGCCCGCCGGCGGGTACCTCCTCTCCGTTGAAGTCCTCGATCCCGAGGCGGAGCGGGCGTGGCGTGCGCGCCATGGGGTGGAGCAATCCGCACTCACACGCGGCGTCGTGGAGCTTTCCGATCTTCTTCTCCTCAGTCCGGGCCAGGAAAGTGCCGGGATCCCGCCAACAGGAGCCGCGGAGGGCCACGAGGTCCTCGAAGATGTTCTCTCCCGGGTCCTGCCGGAGTCGGCACTCGCGGAGCGACGCGTGGATGTCGCCTGGGAGGTGTACGGCCTCGTGGGATCTGAGGAGCGCCTCCGGTTCCACCTCGTCGCTGCCCCGGAAGGAAGCACATTCCTGGAACGGGCCGCCCGCTTTCTCCGCCTCCTGGAACCGGAGGCGACCGTAGAAATCTCCTGGGAAGAGCGGATGGACCCGGCGACGGTCCCCGCTCCCGGGGACCCCCTCTTCCGGCGCGTCGGGCTCGACCTTTCCGCCCTCCCCTCGGGTCCAGCCCGCCTCACCCTCTCGATGGAGCTTCCCGGACGGAGCCCGGCCACCTCGGAAATCCTTCTCGAACTCCCTCGTTGAGGCGCATCTCTAGCGCCGTTCCGAGGCGTTGACGAGAGTCCGCGCCCGGTCTAGCTTTCTCGGCTGTTACCGGTCACCTGGAGAGGCGGAAAAGGCGCATGGAAGAGACCTTCGGACGGGGCCCCCTCCTCCTCCTCTCGGGGCGGGCGAATCGCCCTCTCTCTGAAGAGATCGGAAGGATGCTCGAGACGGGGACGGACGGCGCCACGATCCGGGACTTCGCCGACGGCGAGATCTTCGTCCGCATCGATCGGAACGCGCGGGGGCGGGATGTCTTTATCGTCCAGCCGACGATCTCACCCGCCGACAATATCATGGAGCTTCTCCTCCTCATTGATGCCGCGAAGCGCGCCTCGGCGGCCCGAGTCACCGCCGTCATCCCCTACTTCGGGTACGGGCGCCAGGACCGGAAGGATCAGCCCCGCGTCTCGATCGGAGCCAAACTCGCCGCGAACCTGGTCGTCACCGCGGGCGCGGACCGCGTGCTCGGGATGGACTTCCACCAGCACCAGATCCAGGGGTTCTTCGACATTCCGGTGGATCACCTCTACGCGGCTCCGGTCCTCACCCAATATTTCGTGGATAAGGCACTTCCGGACCTCGTCGTGGTCGCTCCGGACGTGGGTTCGGCCAAGATGGCCCGGGGTTTTTCCCGCCGGCTGGGAGCGACCTTCGCGATCATCGACAAGCGCCGTCCCGCGCCGAATCAGAGCGAGGTACTGTCGGTCGTCGGGGAAGTCGAGGGACGGCACTGCCTCATCACGGACGACATGGTGGACACGGCCGGGACGATGGCCTCGGCCGTGCATGCGCTCCACGACCGGGGCGCGACCGCGGTGTACGCGTGCGCAACACACGCGCTCCTGTCGGGAAAGGCGACGGAGCGGCTGTCGAACTCTTCTTTGCAGGAGCTCGTGGTGACGAACACGATTCAGATCCCGGAGGAGCGGAAATTCCCCGGACTCAAGGTCCTCTCCGTGGCCGAGCTCCTCGCCCGCGCCATCGAGTACATTCATTCGAACGAGTCGGTAAGCCAGCTCTTCAAAATCGAAGAGCCTCAGGCATAAACGTGGGTCCGGGCTGGACCCCAGACGTGAGGTGAGAACATGGCGACCCAGGTGACCCTCAAGGCCGGGCTCCGCGAAGGGCGGGGAAAGGGCCCCGCACGAAAGCTTCGCGCGGCGGGGAAACTTCCGGCCGTCGTTTACGGCGCCGCGGGGGAGCCGCTCGCGCTGTCGCTGAATACGCATGAGGCGCAGCTCCTCTTCCACGCGATCTCCGTGGACAACACGATCGTGAATCTCGAGATCGAGGGGGGAACCGGCCTGGTCCAGACGCTGGTCCGCGAGATTCAGACGCATCCGATTCGTCCCGATATCCTGCACGTGGACTTTTTGCGGATTCAGATGGATGTCGAGGTCGAACTCGACGTGCCCCTCCACATCCATGGCATTCCGCGGGGTGTTCGTGACGACGGAGGAGTCCTCGAGCAGCCGCTCCACGACCTCCCGATTCGATGCCTTCCGGACCGGATTCCGGAGGAGATCCTCGTCGAGGTCGCCGACCTCGCGATCGGAGACGCGGTGCACGTGCGCGATCTCCCCCTCCCCGAGGGCGTCGAGGTGATGCTCGACGGCGACCGCATCGTCTGCTCGGTCCAGATCCCGACCGTCCTCAAGTCGGCGGAGCCGGCGGAGGCCGAAGAGGGCGAGCCGGAGCTGGTGGGCGAGAAGGAGAAGGCCGGCGAGGGCGCCGAGGGCGGGAAGGAAGGAGCCGACAAGGACTGATCTGCCTCGGTGGCGGCCGGCCGTCGCATGAAGATCGTCGCCGGGCTCGGGAATCCCGGACCCGCCTACGACGCGACGCGGCATAACGTGGGATGGTGGGTGCTCGACCGCATCTGCCACAGCTGGGGGTTCGGGGGCTTTCGGAAGGACGGTGCGGCTATGGCCGCGGCCGGGGAGCGTGGGGGCGCCGAAGTCCTTCTCCTCAAGCCGCTGAGCTATATGAATCGGAGCGGCCCGGCGCTGCGTCCCTTTCTCGGGGCAGAGGGCTTCGATCCCGCGGCCGACCTCCTCGTCGTCGTGGACGACGCGGCGCTGGACGTGGGGCGGGTGCGGTTTCGTCCGGCGGGGAGCGACGGCGGACACAATGGGCTCGCCTCGGTCGTGGCCACGCTCGGGAGTGAGGCCTTCGCACGGCTCCGTGTGGGTGTGGGACGGCCGCCGCCGGAGTGGGACCTAGTGGATTGGGTCCTCGCCCCGATGGATACGGAAGACGAGGATCGTGTGATCGAGCTCCTTCCGACCCTCGCCGAGGGCGTCGAGCTCTGGATCCGGGAAGGGATTGGACCGGTGATGAACCGGTTCAATCGGTGAGACCACCGTTTAAGGAGAGGACGCGGGAAATATGGACTTCGTGATGCTGACCGGCGGAGCATGGATCCTCGGGATCCTCGGGCTTCTCGTGGCGCTCATGATCTTTGGATACGTGAATCGCCAATCTCCCGGAACCGAGGTGATGGTCGCACTCGCCGAGCAGATTCACGAAGGGGCGATGGCCTTCCTCAAGAGGGAATACACCGTCCTCGCCGTCTTCGTCGTTGTCGTGGCGGGGCTGCTCGCCTGGGGGATCGGCGTGGACACCGCGACCGCGTATGTCGCCGGGGCGTTGACCTCCGCCCTCGCGGGCTTCCTCGGGATGCAGGCCGCGACGCGCGCCAATGTCCGCACCTCGTATGCGGCGAGCACCGAGGGGCAGAAAAAGGCGCTGCGTGTCTCCTTCTTCGGGGCCTCGGTGATGGGGCTCTCCGTCGCTTCGCTCGGGCTTCTGGGAATCGGCCTCCTTTACGTCCTGCTGGCCGCGAGCGCGCCGGCCTCGGAGCTCCCGAGCTTCTCGGAAGTCATCGCCGGATACGCGATGGGTGCTTCCTCGATCGCCCTCTTCGCCCGCGTGGGCGGGGGAATCTTCACGAAAGCCGCCGACGTCGGGGCGGATCTGGTCGGAAAGGTCGAGGCCGGGATCCCCGAGGACGACCCACGGAACCCTGCCACCATCGCGGACAACGTGGGTGACAACGTCGGGGACGTCGCAGGGATGGGCGCCGACATCTTCGAGTCGTACGTCGGGTCCGTGGTTGCGACGATCGCCATCGGCGCGACTTCCGCGGCGATCACTGCGTCTACCGTCGAGGCGGTCTCCCTCCCGATCGTGACCATCATGGTCGGGCTCCTGGCGTCGCTGGTGGGGATCGGAATGATGAAGGTCCTCGAGGGGACCGACCCGGCCTCCGCGCTCCGGAACGTCACCTTCATCGCAGCCGGGCTCTTTCTCGTCGTGATGTATTTCGTGGTCCAGTCGCTGGGGATCCAGATCGTGAATCCCGAGACCGGGGCGTCCTATCCCGCCTCCGGGCCCTTTTGGGCCATCCTCTCGGGGACGGTCGTTGGGATCGCCATCGGGCTCGTCACGGAGTGGTACACGGCCGGGAAGCCGATCCAAGCGATCGCGGACGCGAGCGAAACCGGTGCCGCGACGAACATCATCCAGGGGCTCGCCCTCGGGATGAACTCGGCCGCACTTCCGGTCGTCCTGATCGCCATCGCGATTTTCGTCTCGTTTCAGATGGCCGGACTTTATGGAATCGGGATTTCCGCTGTCGGGATGCTCGCGACGGTGGGCGTCACCATGTCCGTAGACGCCTACGGTCCGATCGCGGACAACGCGGGCGGGATCTCGGAGATGAGCCACCTCGGCCCCGAGACGCGGAAGATCACCGACTCGCTCGACGCGATCGGAAACACGACGGCCGCGATCGGGAAGGGATTCGCGATCGGCTCGGCGGCGCTCACGGCGCTGGCCCTCTTCTCCGCCTACTCCACGAGCGTGGGCCTTCAGCAAACCGGGATCGATCTGGTGAACCCGATGGTCGTGATTGGCCTCTTCCTCGGAGGCACGCTCCCCTTCATGGTGGCCGCGCTTACGATGACCGCGGTCGGAAGGGCGGCCGCGGGAATGGTCGAAGAAGTTCGACGCCAGTTCCGCGAGATCCCGGGGATCATGGACGGAACCGGGAAGCCCGATTCCGCGCGCTGCGTGGACATCTCCACGCGGGCGGCGCTCCGGGAGATGATCCTCCCCGGGATCCTGGCGGTGATCGCGCCCTTCCTCGTGGGGACCTTCCTCGGCGTCGAGGCGCTCGGTGGCCTCCTCGCCGGTGCCCTCGTCACCGGTGTCCTCATGGCCCTTTTCATGGCGAACTCCGGCGGAGCCTGGGACAACGCGAAGAAGCTTATCGAAAGCGGAGCGCACGGCGGGAAAGGCTCTCCGGCGCATAAAGCGGCCGTCGTCGGTGACACGGTCGGTGATCCCTTCAAGGATACATCGGGGCCGTCGCTCAACATCCTGGTGAAGCTGATGAGCGTGGTCGCCCTCGTCCTCGCGCCCTTTTTCGTCCGCATCCACGACATCGACCTGGCGACAGGCGCGTCGCTCGATGCGGTCCTGGAGCTCATTCAGCGGATCGTCGGCTGAGTCCATCGGGACTTCGGAAAGCGAAACGGCCCCCCGCGGCTCTACGCGGGGGGGGCCGCACGTTTTTCCCGGCCTGCCGGCCGAGGTGGCAGGCCCGTCAGGACATCGGCACGACGTTCAGGATCCGCCCCTCGATCCGGTCGAAAATCTCATCCAGGGAGGGGCCGGTGATCGTGAGCCCGTGGTTTCGGAGGCCGACGATCGCGCGGGACGGATCCGGGTGCTGCCGGACGATGTCCGCGACCGCCTGGCCGAGCTCGTATGTCCCGCACGGGAAATTGAATTCGGTGGAAGGCACTCCCTCCATCCATCCATGCACATGGAGGATCGCCCCCACGTCGGGGTGCTCGCGGTAGATCATCCAGTGTTCGATCGCGTCCACCGAGACCCGGCGTGGCTCCACGTGCGGGGGGACCGAAAGGATCATCGCCCGCCGCTCGGCGTCGTAGTCCTTCACCATCAGGATGTCCCGCCCGATCTCCCGCAGGTCCGACTTGTCCACCCCCGAGGCGCTCATCCAGAAGCGTGTCTCGTCGAAGCGGGCGGAAATGTTGCCGTAAGAGAGTCCGCCGATCCCGTAAAGCCGCTTCAGATGCTTTCGGTCTCGCTCGGAGAGGATTGCCTCGATCGGAAAGGGGGCCGGGAGGAGATCGAGCGCATCGAGGCGTGTCCCCGCGCGGCGAATGGACTCCGTGATCTCGTCTCCTTCCCAGAGTTCCTTCGGAAGGTCCGGATCAAAGACGTTGTCTATCACGAGGTGGGAGGTCGCGAGCGGCTCCACGCGGGAATAAACCTGCTCGAAAAAGGCCGCGCGGTTCGAGTTCCCGCGAACCTGATAATACCCCTGTTCGGGCGTAATAAAGTGGGCGTCCGGATGAGAAGCGTCCGGGCCGGTGATCCCGATGAGGAGGTTGGCGAGGGAGCGCACCAGGAGGGGATATCCCTCGGGAATCGCCTGGAGCACCGACTTTTCGCCCGGCGCGAACTCGGTCACCGAGACGACGAAGACGGCTTGGCCCCGGCGCCGGAAGGCGCGCGGCTCCTCCTTTGGGAAACAATTGACGACGAGTGCGGCCTGATCGGGGTCTTCCAGGTGACGATGGCCGCGGCGGACCATTTCATCACGAAGTCCTGAAACGAACCAGGAGAGCCGGTCCGCATCCCACTGCCCGGCGAAAGAAAAGTCCATGGCATCCCTCTGACTGGACCCAGAATTCGACGACTACGCGGAAACTGTAACAGAAGTTCGGAAACCGGCAACCCGGAGAAGGTCGGCCGATCCGTGGGCTGCCGCAAGGGACAGGACCGGTTCCCCGTAACGCGGCGGGTCCCGCCGGCCTTCGGGTCCGGGGAACCGCGCTCCCCGGGCTCCTCGCACGCGCACTGTGGCCGCTTGACAGCGAGGTCCGCTCCGGTATGATCAGGCCCGGCGCGGCGCCGTCAGCACCCGCCCCCCTCCAGCGAACCCTCACGCGGTCATGCTCAAAGTCGGGATCGTGGGGCTTCCGAACGTCGGGAAGTCCTCGCTCTTCAACGCTCTCACCGCCCAGGCGGCCCCCTCCGAGAACTACCCGTTCTGCACCGTCGAGCCGAACGTGGGGATGGTCGAGGTTCCCGACTCCCGCCTGGATCGGATCTTCGAGCTTGCGGGGGCCGCGGCACGTGTGCCGACGGCGATCCAGTTCGTGGACATCGCCGGCCTCGTGAAGGGCGCCTCGGAGGGCGAAGGGCTCGGAAACAAGTTCCTTGCGAACATTCGCGAAGTCGATGCGGTCGTGCACGTCCTCCGCTGCTTCGACGATCCGGACGTCACGCACGTCCTCGGTGGTGTGGATCCTCTCCGGGACCGGGAGATCGTGAACGCAGAGCTTGCCCTCTCGGACCTCGAAGTTGTCGAGCGACGAATCGAGAAAATGATCCGCAAGGCGAAGTCGGGGGAGCGCGACGCGCAACGGGAGTTCGCGGTCCTGGAAAAGGTGCAAGCGGCCCTTTCTACCGGCGCGTCGGTGCGGCGCCTCGAGTTCACTCCGGAAGAGCGGCCGATCCTCCGCTCCTTCCAGCTCCTCACGTCGAAGCCGGTACTCTACCTGGCGAACGTGGCGGAGTCGGACCTCCCGGCGGGGCGAAACCAGTGGACCAAGCCCCTCGAGGTGGCGCTCGCGAAGGAGGAACCCGACGCGATCCTCGTCCCCGTCTGCTCGGCGATCGAGGCCGAGGTGGCCGAGTTGGAGCCGGAAGACCGGCGGGGATTCCTCTCACATTTGGGGCTCGAGGAGCCGGGGCTCCACCGCCTGGTTCGGGCTGCCTATCAGCTGCTCGGCCTCATCACCTTTTTCACCGCGGGGGAGAAAGAGGCGCGTGCCTGGACCGTGCGGCGGGGGGCACTGGCACCGGAAGCGGCCGGGACCATCCACTCCGACTTTGAGCGCGGCTTCATCCGCGCGGAAACGATCGGCTACGAGGAGTTCGTGCGTGCCGGGTCGCTCAAGGCGGCTCGCGAGAAGGGACTCATGCGTTCCGAGGGGAAAGAGTACGAGGTCCGCGACGGCGACATCATCCTCTTCCGGTTCAATGTATAGAGGGAGCTTTGAAGGGCGGTGTGACCACGCAGAGATGTCGGGGGTAACACCCCTCTGGTGTAATAGCCATTCGCAACAGATTTTGAGGCATTCCCGGGTGTTGACCCGTCGTACGGTTTCCACGGAGGCAAGGAGAAAACCATGGGCAGTCAGGCGCGACCGAGCTCGCGACGATTCTCGGTCTTGATGGGCTTCGCGGCGATCGTCGGAGGCGTCCTCGTCTCCGCCGTGCCGGCGACGGGCCAGCAGGGCGTGATGATGGCCGGCGAGGAGTGGACCAACATCAACGGCAACACGGCCTCCAACCGATACACGACCCTCGAGCAGATCAACCCGTCGAACTTCTGGCAGCTGGAGACGGCATGGAACTGGGTCGGCGAAGAGAACGCGGGGATCGACCTGGGAGGGGGGGTGAATGCGCGCTCCCTTCCGATTTACGTGGACGGCAAGCTGATCACCACGAGTGGCCCCTACCGGACCGTCGTCGCCCTTGACCCGGCCACGGGTGAGACGCTCTGGACCTTCCAGGAGCCGAACACCTTCCGGCGTGACTACTCGATGAGGGCGAATCACGGGAAAGGCGTCTCCTACGCCGAGGTTCCCGGCCGCGGGGGAGTGGTCTTCATCTCAACGCCGGGCTTCTTCCTCCATGCGCTCGACGCCGATACCGGGCAGCCGCTCGCGAATTGGGGAGAAGCGGTGCCGATCGAGGGCTTCCCCGCGTCGGGAAGCGTGGACCTCGTGGCGGACCTCATCGAAGGGTGGGGCCCCTGGGAGGCGCATGTGCGTGAGGGTGGGGAATACGATGCGGGTCAGGGGCTCCCGCTGGAGATCGGCTACATCACCAGCTCCTCTCCGCCCCTCGTGGTCAACAACGTCGTGATCGTCGGAAACTCCGCCGAGCAGGGCTACAATCAGTCGCGCTACGAGATGGTCCCGGGCGACATTCTCGCCTACGACGCCGCGACCGGCGCCCTCAAGTGGAAGTTCCATGTGATTCCGCGGCCGGGCGAATTCGGCCACGAGACGTGGGAGAACGACGCGTGGGCCTGGACGGGGGACGTCTCCTCCTGGGCACCGCTTTCGGCCGACCCGGAGTTGGGGCTCGTCTATGTCCCGACGAATGGCGCCACGATCGACTACTTCGGTGGATTCCGCCCCGGCGACAATCTCTTCAGCTCAAGCTTGATCGCGCTGAACGTTGAGACCGGCGAGCGGGCCTGGCACTACCAGCTGGTCCACCACGACATCTGGAATTACGACACCCCCGTGGCGCCCGTTCTTTTGGACGTGACAGTGAACGGCCAGCGCATCCCGGGGATCTTCCAGGCATCGAAGCAGTCGTTCCTATATGCGTTTAACCGGGAGACGGGTGAGCCGATCTGGCCGATCGAGGAGCGGCCCGCGCCGCAGTCTCGGGTTCCGGGAGAGCAGCTCGCTCCGACACAGCCCTGGCCCACCCGGCCGGCCCCCTACGATCTGCTTGGTCGCCAGGAGGAAGACCTCATCGACTACACGCCCGAGATTCGTGCCCGCGCTCTGGACATCGCACGCCGCGGACACTACCTGGCGCCGATGTTCAACCCTCCCGCCGTTGCGGGTGACACGCTCGCGCCGGGTTGGGGCCGAGTTTGCGGCGGATCCACGGGAGGGGTCAACATCACCGGGCCGGCTGCGGGTGACCCGACCACGGGTGTCATCTTCATCACCTCGCACAGCGGATGCTCAGGGGCTGTCGTGGTACCGGGGGTGGAGGTTGACCGGGAGGACGCGACCGGGGTGACGGTGTCCGCCTGGGCCAGGGGCGGCGGCATGCCGGACCGGCCGGTGGAGGAAAACCTCGACGGGCTCCCGATCTGGAAGGGTCCGCAGGGGAGGATCAGCGCGATCGACATGAACACCGGCGAGTACCTTTGGGTGATTCCGAACGGCGACGCTCCCGCGGCACAGCAAG
Source organism: Gemmatimonadota bacterium (assembly GCA_040882465.1). Classification (NCBI taxonomy): domain Bacteria; kingdom Pseudomonadati; phylum Gemmatimonadota; species Gemmatimonadota bacterium. Next base: position 73,880 of record JBBEBG010000030.1, on the reverse strand, counting down.
AGGCCATCCGGAACCACCCGCTCCTTCAGGGCATCGAGGGGGTGGAGGTGAACCGCGGTCGCGGGGGACATTCGGCCATGCTGGTCACCCCCGACTTCCTGCTCGCGACCGGACTGACGAGCGACAACACGCCCCGGCTGTTCGCGATCGACAAGCGCACCGGCGAACGAGTCGGCCAGGTGACGACGCGCGCGCAGGGTGGTTATGGAATCATGACCTACATGCACGAGGGACGGCAGTACGTCGTGCTCCCCGTTCCGGGTGGATACACGGCCTTGGCGCTGCCACACGAAGCGATCCAGTAAGAGGGAGTCGGTAGGAAAAACGGCGGCCGGGGGGCGCGGAAGTCATCTGTCGCTCCCCGGCCGCTGTTTCTTTTGGTGCGCCCCTGGCGCCGTTCAGCGGCCCCGGTCGCGCGCTGCTCTCAGATCGGGTCCGTGTTCCAGATCTCCCACAGGACCAACCGGAGTCGCCAACCCGCTTCCGGAACACGATGTGTTTGCCGCTCTCGCTGAGAACGTCGCCGCCCTTCTCGACCGTCGCGCTCCAGGTGTAGGCCCCGCGATTGACCGCCAGGTCGCCGGTGATCTCGATGTCCAGGACCGTGGCCTCGTGTTTGGCCATGGAGGTGGCGAAGACCACCTCGAAGTCGGCCCGGATGGCCGGCTGCCCGACAAGCGCGGGGAAACCGGGAGGCATGGCCACCGCGTCGGCATGGGATTACACGAAACGCGCGAAGACCTGATCAGGGGAAGCGTTGACGAACGCGTCGCCGGGCTCCCGATCATCTATGACCCGAACCAATACGTCGCCTTGGCCATGAAGACGTGGGTGCCGTCGGCGCCGAACGCGTCGCCGAGATCCTGAAACGCCGCGAACTCCCCGGGGCGCTCCTCGTCGAGGGTCGAGAGGTTCCAGACGACGAAGAGCGTGCTGCCACGAAGGTACTCCCACCGAAAGACGATGTTGGCGCGAAGCGACTTCCGGTTGAAGTCCGGATCGAAGGGGATCGTAGCGGGCTCGAACTCGAAGGAGCTTGGCTGTGCGAGGCGCCGGATGTCGGTGTAGTCTCCGACCGCGACGAACGGCTGGAGGAATGCCTCGACGGTAAGGTCGCGGTGAAAGGCATAGGTGGCTCGTGCCGTGACGTCGATCACGTTCTGGTCGAGGCGCCCGTAAACGTGATCAATCACCTCGTCGCCGTTCACGTCTCGGTTGGTGATCCACTGGGCCACGGTCTCGGCTGTCCGGTAACTCGCGCTGATCGAGGTCTGTAGGCGCGCGGATGGTTGGAGCCGTAGCTGCGGCCCGAGTTGGGCACTCCATCCCCCTTCCTCATCCCGACTTCCGCCAGCGTTCACGAAGAGCTGCCAGGTCTTCCGCGAATCGGTGCTCATGCCCGCTTCGAACGATGTTTCCGCAAGGTTGACGATGGGTGGTCCTCCCCGGGTATCCAGGTCGTCGAAAGCGCGGAGCTGGTGATTCGCGAAGACGTTCACGCTCCAAAAGTTGGGGAAGGAGGCGTTGGCGGAGGCGCGCACAGACCGCTCCAGTCGAAGTCCGTCCCCACTCCAGGCTCCGCCGATCCCCATCCCGCCCCGTGCGGTGCGGAAGGGTCCCCAGGGATCGGGCTGAACGAGGGCCGCGGCCACCTCCACGACGGTTCGGTCCACTCGTCCCTGCCGAAAGCCCAGGTCGGTGTTGCTGAAATCGGGACTGAAGCGATCAAAATAAGTCTCGACAGCCAGATTTCTCCCGTTGTAGTTGAGAGTCGTCGCCCCACCAAACCCCGTGCGCTGCCCATCGGAGAAAGGCGCCTGCGTCACGACCCAGTGGCCGCCCCAGGAGAAGCGATTTCGACCCCACCGCAGCAGGTAGTCCACGCCACCCGTAAACGCGTCTTCGTCCCCGTCCCGCACGACCGCGGTCGCGATCACGCCCACGTTGGAGGTGCCTCCGAGAATGTCCCGCTGGGCCCGGATCACGTTGTACGAGGTCAGCGGTTCGATGAGCCGCCGGGTCCGCGTCATCGTCTCGTTCCCGGAGCCATCCACCGACACCGCATTCACGGTCGCGTATTCCCGATCGGTGAGCGCGGTAAGGGCCCCGTAAGTCCAACTCGAAGCCTTTCCCGCGACCTTCGCCGCGCCCAGGATCGTGGTCTGCTCCGGTCGATCCAGAAGCTGATCGCCCGCCTCGAGGGGAATCCGGCCGGGCCGTTGCCCGATTCGCCTCGAATGGAAGAGGGGGAAGGCGTTCCAGGGAGGCCGGAATGTCCCGCTGTCCTCGAGGAAGAAGGCCCGCTTCTCCGGGAAGAAGGTCTCGAAGACGCTGAGATTCAGGACCGCCGGATCCTGTTCCACCTGTCCGAAGTCGGGATTCACCGTGGCGGATAGCGTGCCCCAGCCTCCGAGTCCGAGGCGACCATCCACACCTCCGCCGATCGAGCCGGCAGAGGCGACCTCCGGGGCGTTCTCGCTCCGCGCGAAGACGAAGGGCTGCAACTCGATACGGCGAGGCGGCTTGAGGGCGCCTTCGAAGAACAGGTGGCCGAAGAGGGAGACGAACCCGATCTCACCGCGGGGGAGTCCTACCCAGCGGACGACTTCTCCCCGCCGAAAGATGTCGCGTCGCAAGGTGAATCCCCAGACGACCTCGTCGCCCAGGGGGAGGTCGAACTGCATCTGTGAGAACGGAATCCGGTACTCGGCAAACCACCCCTCTTCGGTGATCTGTGTTTCGACCTCCCAGACTCCGGAGTAGTCGTTGTTCTGCTGCGTGTCGTTGAAGAAGACGCGGTCAGCCTGAACGCCGGACGGGTTCGTCTCGAAGATGTACGCGGTCAGGTGGTCGTGGCGGGGATCCAGGCTCAGCAGGAGCTTGTCTGAAGGGGGGCTCGAGTCGCGCCGCCCCAACCCTGCGACGATCTGGCCGGGAGTTCGGTCGTAGGCATGGATCGCCACGTAGAGATAACGATCGTCGTACGCGACCTGGACCATCGTCCGTTCGGTGGGCGCCACCATGTTCTCCGGGTCCACTTGGACGAAGTCGTCCACGGCCTGGGCGTTCGCCCAGGCGTCGTCGTCGAGCCGGCCATCGATCTGTGGGGCTGGGCCCACGATGCGAAAGGCCCGAAGGACTTTTCCCTCCTTGAGCTCGGCGTGAGGTTCGCCAGGGTCTGCCGACGCGGCGACCGGTCCCTGGGCCTCGGCCCAGGGGACGATGGCGAGGAGGAAACTCAGGACGCCGAGGAGGAATGCGAGCGGTTGCTTCATAACGCGGTTCTCCCGGGACAGGCCTGAATTCAGGCAACCGGCACGCACGTGCCACGAATCGCACGTGAAGAGTTGTCGGTGATCCGACTCCCTTCGAACAATCCGTACGCCAGTTGCCTGGCCTAAGATTCGGGGGAGCCACAATCGAGGAGCTGACCGCCTCGAAGGGGTGCCTCGTCCCTGGGGGTTTGCCGATTGGACGATCTTGGCCGCGAAAGGGTTGGGACGGGTCGCCAGGTGCAGGACGCAATAAAGAAGCGATCGAGGTCCCCGTTGAACCCTCTCCTCGCCTCCCTTATCTTCCTCTGCTCAACCCGCTCCGCCCGATGAGGCGGGGCCCGTGCTCACACGGACCGAGGGACGCGATTCCGATGAGGAATTACGAAGTCGTCTTTATCTTTCACCCCTCCATGACGGAGGAGGCGGTGAACCAGAAGCTCGAGCGCTTCCAGTCTCTGATTACCGGGGATGGCGCCGAGATCACGGCTGTGGATCACTGGGGGAGCCGTCAGCTCGCCTACCAGGTCAAGGGGCAGAGCCAGGGCTACTACGTGGTCGTGCAGTTCACGGCGGGTGCGACCAGCCTCACCGGCCTCGAGCGGGTCCTCAAGCTCGACGAAGAACTTCTCCGTTACCTGATCGTCCTGAGCGAAGGCGAGCCGACCTCCGGGATGTCGGTGCTCGCCGAGTCGCCCTATACCCGCGGGGAAGGGGACGACGACGACGAGGACGAGGAAGAGGAGGAAGAGGACGAGTTCGGGCACGGTGAGGCGTCGCCCCCGGAGTTTTCCGGCGGACGAGGACGCCGCCGGAGAATGGACGGCCCCCGCATCGAGCTCCTGAACTTCAAGGACGTCGGCACGCTTTCCCGGTTCGTCACCGAGCAGGGGAAGATCCTGCCGAAGAGGACCACGAAGGTGACGTCCCAGTTTCAGCGCCGGCTCGGCCAAGCGGTCAAGCGCGCCCGCTACCTGGCGCTCCTCCCGTACGTCCAGAACCACGATCGGTAGGGAAGATCATGGCGATGGCCCGGGAGCGGCGATGGCTCCGTCCCCTGGGGCTCTTCGCGCTCGCCATGACGCTCGCGATCGGACAGCCGTTCGTCCTCGTCGCGGTCGCGTTTACGATCCTGACGATCCTCTCGCCCGGCGGAAGGTTCGGGGCGCTCGCTCTTGCCGCTGTCGGATTCGCGGTCGTCTTCGCCGGGGAGCCGGGCGGCGGGCTCTGGTACCTGGAGCGGGGGTGGGCGATTCTCGTGGGGGGGCTCTTCGCCGCGCTGACACTCTGGCACCCCGAGCGACCCTTTCTCCCCCGAGCCGTGCTCGCCCTGGTCGGGGCAAGCGTCGCGGCGGCGGCCCTCCTCCTCGCCTTCGACGGGTGGAGCGTCGTGGAAGGAACGATTGTTATGCGGCTCCAAGAGGGGGCGACCGCGACCGTAGAGTTGATGGGCGCCACTTTCGGGAGGGAGGTCGCCCCCGCCGTCGGGGAGACGATCGCGCAAACCGTAAATATCCAGACCGTCCTCTTCCCGGCCTTGGTCGGGCTCAGCTCGCTGGCGTCCCTCGGCGTGGCTTGGTGGCTCCATCTCAGGCTGGCGACCGGCTCGGACCGGGGGCTCGCGGGACTCAGGGAATTCCGTTTCCCGGATCCCATGGTCTGGATTCTCATCGCGGGGCTGGCGCTGGTCATGGTCGCGGGATGGAGCATGGGCTGGGGGCGAGTGGGAACGAATCTCCTCGCATTCATGGGCGCGCTGTATGTGGTGCGGGGGGCCGCCGTCCTCCTCTTCCTTTCGGGAGGGCTTTCTCTGGGAGCCGGGCTCCTGCTGGCGGTAGGGCTTCTTCTCGCCGCACCGGTGCTCATCGGCGGCGCGGTACTGATAGGTCTCGGGGATTCATGGTTGGACATCCGCGCCCGGCTGCGGCGCGGAGAGGACCAGGAAACGACATGACGAGCCGTTCGAGACGGCAGGGAGTTGGACGATGAAGCTGATTCTGAAGCGCGCGGTGCCCAAGCTCGGGGAGCCGGGAGACGTGGTCTCGGTGAAGCCTGGGTACGCGCGGAACTACCTCCTCCCCCAGGGCCTCGCATACGAGGCTTCGGAGGCGAACCTCCAGAAAATCGAGGAGGAGCAAAAGGCCGCCGAGGAACGGGATCGCCGGGGGTACCTCGAAGGGAAGCGCCGCGCGGCCCTCTTGGAGGGGGCTTCGGTCTCGTTCGTGGCGCGCGCCTCGGAGGAAGGGCGCCTCTTCGGATCGGTGTCCGCGGCAGACATCGTCGAGCGCCTGAACGCCGGGGATCACGGCTTTGAAGTGGAGCGGCGCCAACTGCTCCTCGAGGAGCCGATCAAGGATATCGGGGAACATCAGGTGACGGTGCGCCTTTTCCAGGACATCGAAGTCGAGGTGAAGGTCCGCGTGGAACGGGAAGAGGATTGAGCCGCTCCGGACGTCCCGGAGGCGCTCGGGAACGATGAGCGCCAAGAGGAAAAACGACGCCGATCCGACCGGCCTGGTCGAGCGGGTGGCCGAGTTGGCACTGGACCGCAAGGCGGCGGACGTCATTTCCCTGGACCTCCGGGGAATCTCCAGTGCGGCAGACTTCTTCCTGATCGTTACCGGGATGTCGGACGTCCACGTCCGGGCGATCGCCGAACACATCGTGGACGAGCTCCGGAAGGAAGGCGTCCGTCCCGGGCACATCGAAGGGGTGTCCGCCGGGCGATGGGTCCTTCTCGATTACATTGATGTCGTCGTGCACGTCTTCCATCCCTCCGCACGTGAATTCTACCAGCTCGAAGAGCTGTGGGGGGACGCGCCGCGGCGCGAGTTCTCCGGGGGCTGAAGCCCGCCCGGGGCCGCGTTGCAGGGAGGGGGACGGCTCCGTAGAATCACACGCGCACCCCCGGCCACCCGCGACTTTCCGGCGCCTTCGATCGTCTGATGACCGCCCGTTCTCACAATGTCTTCGCCGTGGACCCGAAAGACCCCCGTGTCCCGGAGGCTCTCCGCCAACCTCCGCTCGACCATGGTGAGGTGGTCCTTCTCCTCGCTGACGAGGGTGCAAGGGCCATGGGGTGGTCCGGAAAATTCGCGGTCGCTCTCGCGGGAGGATGGGCCGACGCGGGCCATCGCGTCCTCCTCGCGGATGCCATCCTGGACGAACCGACGTTGCACGCTCGACTCGGCTTGGGGAACGCCGAGGGGGTCGTGGACCTGATTCACTATGGTGCGTCACGGAGGCGCATTGCCCGCTCGGTAGCGGGGGCCGCCTTTCGCTTCGCCTCCGGCGGGACTCCAGTGGCCGATGCGTCGGACTCCTACCGAAGCCCGCGCTGGACCTCACTCGCCGGTTTGCTCCAGAGCCCGGGGGAAGTCGTGCTCCTCTACTTGGCGGCCGAGGCTCCCGGGATCGAGGAGCTGACTTCTAGCGGAAATCGCGTCTTCCGGCTCACCACCGACCCCGGCAAGGCGCCGACCGAGGGGGAGGCCATCATCATCGTCGCTGGGGCCGTGGACGCGACGAAACCCGCTCCATCGGCGAAGAGAGCCGGGGAGGCGGCAGCGCCCCCGGACAAGATCGAATCGTTGCCCGCGATCCCTCCCGCACCGCTGCGGGAATCGCCGCCCGCCGAGAAGGCGGTCCGGGAAGCCCGGACCCCGATCGCGCCGGGCAAGCCGGGAATCGTGTCCCGTGCCCCGGCCAAGTCCGAGTCGAAGATCCCGATTTCCATATGGCTCCTCGTCGTGTTGCTGATCGCGGTCGTCCTTCTTGTGATCACCGCACGGATGGGGTTGGTGGAGATTCCGGGACTCACTCCCGCCTCCCTGTCGCTTCTCGGCACCTTGTTCCTTCCGTCCGTGAGCGGGCCGCCCCCCGAATGAAGCTCCACGCCCTTCGCCTTCACGGCTTCAAATCCTTCGCCGATCGCACGGAGATCGTTTTCCACGACGGCATCACGGCCATCGTCGGACCGAACGGCTGCGGAAAGTCGAACATCTCGGACGCGATTCGCTGGGTCCTCGGGGAGCAGCGCCCGACCGCCATCCGCGGCGCGAAGATGGAGGAGGCCATCTTCCAGGGAACGGTGAACCGCCGTCCCGTGAACCGGGGATCGGTCGCGATGGAGGTGACGAACGAAGACGGTGCGCTTCCGGTGCCCTTCAAGGAAGTGGAAATCGCGCGAACGATGTACCGCGACGGGGGAAGCGACTATCTCCTCAATCGCTCCGCCTGCCGTCTCCGGGACATCCAGGACCTCTGCCGCGACACGGGGCTCGGCGCGAACGCTTACGCCGTGATCGAAAACCGGATGATCGACGCGATCCTCTCGGACCGGGCCGAAGAAAGGCGCGGGCTCTTCGAAGAGGCGGCGGGGATCGGGAAATACAAGGACCGGAGGCGGGCTGCCACTCGGCGGCTCGAGCGCGCGGAGCTGGATCTGCAGCGCCTGGAGGACCTGATCGCCGAGGTGCAGAGCAAGGTGCGTTCGCTCGCCCGCCAGAAAGGGAAGGCGGAACGATTCCGGGAGCTCCGCACCCGGCGCCTCGACGTCGAAGTCGCAGTCGTGCGGGGGCAGCTCACGGCGCTGGAAGAGCGGCTGGCGGAGGTGCGGAAGGAGCTTTCCGGAGGTGTCGTGCGGGACGAAGGTCTCAGGGCCGGAATCGCCGCCGCGGAGGGCCGCCTCGAGGCACTGCGAGTGGACCAGGTGACGGTTGAACGGGCGCGCCGGGAAGCGGGGGCTCGGGTGGACGAGGTGAGAGGGGCGCTCGTGCGCTGGGAGCGCGAGCTCGCGGTCGCGGAGGAAAGGGCGGCGTTCTCGGACCGGCGCCTGATCCAGATCGAGACCGAACGTGTCGAGGCGTCCGCGCGCGCGGAACGGGCGGCACGTTCGGAAGAGGAGCTGGGAGAAAGGAGGGCGGCGATCGGGATCGAGCTCGAGCGACTCGTCGAAGCCATCGCCGTCCAGGTCGAGCGCGGCCGGACGGTCCGGGACGCGCTCACCCAGGCACGGGGCGCTCTGGCCGAGGTCGAAAACCGAGAGCGGGAGGTTGCCCTTCGCATGGCGCGCCTCCACGGAGACGCGGCCGCGGCGGAGACCCGCGGAACGGAACTCGAGCGCCGAATCGAGCACCTCGACCACGAGTTGGCGGAGGCGCGGGACACGCTCTCCGAAGTCGCTTCGCAGGGCGATCTCTTCACCGATCGAGTCGCGGGCCTCGAGCGGGCGACGGAGCGAGCGACCCAGGCGCTAGAGGAGGCCCTCGCCGCCGTCGGGCTGTCGCGAGAGGAGCTGCAGGCGGCCCGGGCGGAAGAGCTGGCGGCGCAAGATCGTCATGGCTCGCTGGCCGCGCGTTCGGAAGCGCTCTCTGGCCTCGAGAGGGACCAGGAGGGAGCGGACGGAGCCGTTCCGGCCGTGCTTGCGCGCAATCTCGACGGCGTCGCGGGGACTCTGGCCGAAGCTCTCCGGGTCCCCGCCGAGCTCGCCCGAACGGTGGACGCCGTGCTCGGAATTCACCTGCGCGCCCTCGTCGTGCGCGACTCCCGGGTTGCGACGGAGCTTGCGCGGTGGTTCGCGGAGGAGTGGAAGGGAGGAGGAGGGCTCATCCTCCTTCCGCTGGACCGGGTGCCCGAGGTCCCCGGAACCGGGGGGCTCCTCGAGAGGCTGACCGTCCAGGGACCCGGAGCGCCCTGGGCCCGAGCGCTCCTGGACGGAGTCGAGCTGGCCGGCTCGGCGGGTGGCCGTAAGTCCGCCGTTTCCGGCGCTCGAGGAGACCGGGTTTCACCGGACGGAGCCTGGTTCGAGCGGGGCGGGATCTTTCGGATCGGAAATCCGTTGGGCGCGACCGGCCTCCTCGAAAAGAAGGAGGGGCTGAAGAAACTCGCGAAGGATGTCCGGAACGCGGCTAAAGCGCTCGAGGCGGCCCGGGGGGCGCGTGCGGAGCGAGAGGGACGGCTCGCCGCGCTCGAAGGGGCCCTCGAAATGGCCCGGGAGAAACTCCGCGGGGCGGAGGATGCATTTCGGATCGCGCGCTCCCAGGAAGAGGCGCGTTCCGAACGAAACGACCGGGCCGCCCGCATCGTCGAGGAGCTCGATGAACAACTCTCCCTGACAAAGCGGGCTCGCGAACGGGCCACCGAGCAGGTCCGGGAGGCGATCGGGGAGCGGGAGGGGCTCCTCGAGGAAGAGAACGGACTACGGACCAAACGGGGCGAAGCGCGGGAGCGGCTCGATGCGGCGCAGGACCGCTGGGAAGAGATGCGCGTCGAAGAGTCTCGCCTCACGGTGGACCGTGCCCGCGTCGAGGGCGAAATTTCCCGGTTGGACGAGCGGCTCGAGCACTTCGCCGCCGACAAGCAGGGGGCGATCGCCCGAAGGGAGGCCCTGGACACGGAAGAAGCCGAGCTCCAAGCCGAGCGGGCCAGAGTGGCAGCGCTCCGCGAAGAGGGCAAGACCGAGATGGAGCGCCTCTTCGCCCTTCGCTCCGAGGCGGACCGGGAGTTCGAGGAGAAGGACACCGCACTGACCGATCTGCATGCGGCCATCAGTGAGGCGGAAGCGAAGGCGCGGCAGACGCGAGCCGCGGAGCGCGAGGGGTCGGAGCGGCGGCACGCCCTCGAGCTCGAAGATCAGGACCTTCAGGGACGCACGGCTCGCCTTCACGACCGGCTCGAGGCCGAGTGGGGGCGACCCTTCTCGCGATTGGTCGAGGAGGCCCGCGAAATCGAGGGGGACGAAGAGGAGCTGCGACTCGAGCTGCGCGACATCGTCGAGGCGCTGGAGCGGTTGGGTCCGGTGAACATGCTCGCGGTGGAGGAGCACGAGGAGGAAAGCGAACGCCTCACCTTCCTGACCGAGCAGCGCGACGATCTCGTGCAGGCGCGAAACGACCTCCGCGCGGCGATCCGTGAAATCAACCAGACGGCCACCCGGCTCTTTTCGGACACCTTCGAGGCGATCCGCGGAAATTTTCGGGAAACCTTTCTTCGCCTCTTCCAGGGCGGGGAGTGCGATCTCTGGCTCTCCAACCCGGACGATCCCCTCGAATCCGACGTCGAGATCCACGCCGCGCCCCGCGGGAAAAAGACGCAGCGGATCGAGCTCCTCTCGGGAGGGGAGCGGGCGCTCACGGCGCTTTCGCTCCTCTTCGGCATCTACCTCGTGAAGCCGTCGCCCTTCTGCGTCCTCGACGAGGTGGACGCTCCCCTGGACGAGTCGAATATCGGGCGCTTCATCCGGCTCCTCCAGGAGTTCAAGGCGAAGACCCAGTTTGTGGTGATCACGCACAACCCTCGAACGATCGAAGCCGCGGATTGGATCTACGGAGTGACGATGGAAGAGCCGGGCATCAGCACGATCGTCGGGGTGCGCCTCGACGAGGCCCTCGAGGTGGCCGGGGCCTGACGACCGGTCGCGGTGGAGGGGGTCGGGGTCTCGAAGGGGAGGGAACCGTGCGGCTGACGATCGTGGGCTCCGGGACCCTCCTCCCGGACGATGGGCACCGTTCGGCCGGACACCTCCTCGATTGGGAGGAGGGGAAGCTCCTCCTGGACTGCGGTTCGGGCGTCCTACACGGGCTCGCCCGCGACGGCCTCGACTGGCGGGGCATCACGCACGTCGCGCTTTCACACTTCCACACGGACCATGTCGGGGATCTGGCGCCCCTGCTCTGGGCCTGGACGCATGGCGTGCCTACGGCGGAAGCCCTTCCGAGGACCGTGCTCGGCCCCCCTGGGCTCCGCGCCTTCCTGGATGCGCTCGCCGCCGCCTACGGATCGTTCGTCCACGAGCCGGGTGGGATTCTGACCGTCGTCGAGCTGGAGCGCGAGGGAAGCTGGGAGGACGTCGCCATGGGGCTAAGGGTCCGGACGTATCCCGCGCGTCACACGCCCGAGGCCGTGGTCCTTCGTGTGGAGGTCGGAGGCCGTGACGTTGGGTACACGGGGGATACCGGCCCCGGTCCCGCACTCGGGGCCTTCTTCCGGGGGGTGGATGTGCTCGTGAGCGAGTGCGCCGTGGCGGACGGATCCAACGTGACGATCCACCTCTCCCCCTTCGAGGTCGCGGCGCTCGCGCGTGAGGCGGCGCCGGGCCGGCTGATCCTCACCCACCTCTATCCGGGTGTGCCGCGCGAGTCTCTCGCGGAGGTCCTGGTCGCCCTGGGGGTGAGCGCGCCAGTGACGGTCGTGGACGACGGTTTCGCGTTCGAACTCTGACGGTCCCGGGGCGCTGCCCTCAACCCTCACCGGCCAGCGCCTCCAGCTCCGCGACGTGGGGGGCGACGACGGCGCGGTCGCAGAGCGCGACCCGGAAGCCGTTCAGCGCGACTCGAGCGAGTTCCCTTCTCGAAAATCCCATCCGCGCCGCGAGCGCGACGTATTCGTCGGTGAGGCAGTTGCCGAAGGAGATGGGGTCGTCCGAGCTCACCGTGCAGGTGACCCCCGCATCGAAGAGCGCTCGAAGAGGGTGCGACTCGAGGCTCGCCGCGACGCCGAGCTTCACGTTGCTGGTCGGGCAGACGTCGAGGGCGATCCCCTCGTTCCGGAGGCGTTCGACGAGCCGAGGGTCCTCGACCGCGCGCACCCCGTGCTCGATGCGCCGGACTCCGAGCTCGTCGAGGACCTGACGAACGCTCTCGGGTCCGCCGAACTCACCGGCGTGGGCCTTCGTGTGTTTCCCCGCTTCCCGCGCCTGCCGCCAGAGCCTCGCGGACCAGCGTTCGAGAGTGAGTGTCTCGGGGCCATGCAGGTCGAGGCCGTCGAGGGCGCTCCACCCGACACATGCGTCGAGGAAGTCCCGAGTCCTCTCGTTGTAACCGTTTCGGTGGATTCCCAAGAAGATCCGCACCGTCAGCTCCGAGGGTACCGCGTCCCGGATGGCCTGCGCCGTGGCTTCCCCGTCCACGCCTCCGAATTCGACGACTCCCGATGCGAAGCTGCACTCCACGTACTTCACGTTTTGCTCTAGATGATGTTGGAAAATTGCTTGTGCAGCTTGATGATAGCGCTCAGGGGTTACAAACCACGCGAAGACGTAGCCGAGGAGCTCTTCTTCGAAATGCGAGAAGGAAGCGAAGCGAAAATCCTCGCGCCAGGAGGCCGGGACATCGCGAAATCGCAAGGGATCCAACCGGCGGAGGAAGTCCCAGGGAAGGGCTCCCTCCAAGTGGAGGTGCGTCTCGGTCTTGGGAAGGGCTCGGATGAAGTCGAGCGTTTCTCTCGCGGCGGACTCGGACATCGGCGGGAGGATAGGGGAGACCCTCGACGGGAGCAAGCGGCCGGCGTGGCCCATTTCGCCATTCTTCCGCCCCCTCGATCCTCGCAACGTGGATGCGGCGCGGGGGGGATCGTGGGGCGCGTAAGTGGCGCGCTCGGGTGGAAGGGAGGGAGCGGATGGGGGTGGGACACGAGCGGGGTCGCGAGGGCGAGGAGCTGGCCGCCCGCTTCTTCCTTGCGCGCGGGTGGCGAATTCTGGACCGGAACTGGCGGTCGGGTCACGCGGAGCTGGACCTCGTGATCCACCGCGACGGCGTCGTGTCTTTCGTCGAGGTAAAGACACGGGCGACGCCGGGGTGCGGCGACCCGCTCGAGGCGGTGACCTGGAAAAAGCGGCGGGAAATCGCTCGGGTCGCAGGTGCTTGGCTCGCCACCCGCGGCCGCACCCTCGAGGGGCCTTTCGGCGTGCGCTTCGACGCGGTGGCGGTGGATGTCACCCCGGGACGAACCCCGGCAGTCCGGCACGTCGCTGACGCATGGCGGATCGGCGATCCGTAACGGGCCGTGCGAGAGCACCCTCAGGTTGACGTCCCCCAGGGCCTCGCCTAGGTTGAGACTGTGCCCCAGGTTCGCAGACCGAAAGCCCGCGAAATCCGTCAGGACCTCGCCGGTAGCAGCGGTAAGTGTGGTGATCGGTGCTGCGGTCGACCTGGGGCATTTGTTTCCCCCTCCCGCTTCCGCAGCGCCCCTCCGAATCGCTGCCTCGGCGGGAGCGACTCGATGTAATCCTCGGCCAGGTTCGTGTCGCACACCGCTCTCGCTCGTAAATACCGCCCTCGGCGCTTCGCCGAAGTCGCCGCGCAGGAGCACGTCTCCGAGACGCTCCGCCGCGCCGTGGTGACCGATCGCGTGGGGCATGCCTACCTCTTTTGCGGTCCCCGGGGGGTGGGAAAAACTACTCTCGCGCGTGTGCTCGCGATGTCGCTGAATTGTGCGCACCGCGCAGCGGACGGAGAGCCGTGCGGGAAGTGCGGGGACTGCGAGCGGATCTGGAGCGGCACCACGTCGCTCGACGTGGTCGAAATCGACGCGGCGTCGAACCGCGGCGTGGACGATGCGCGCGACCTCCGCGAGCGGGCGATGTATGCCCCTTCCGAAGAGGGTCGGTTCAAGGTCTACATCGTAGATGAGGCGCACATGCTGACCCGGGAGGCGTGGAACGCCCTCCTCAAGATCCTCGAGGAACCTCCTCCGCGCGTCATCTTCATCTTTGCGACGACCGAGCCGCAGAAGATCGGACAGTCGGCTGCCCCGATCCTCTCCCGCTGCCAGCGCTTTGATTTCCGCCGGGTCGGCGTCGCGGAGATCGTGGCGCGCCTCGAGGAGATCGTGGAGCGGGAGGGGCTCCGTGCAACCGATGACGCACTCCGGGTCATCGCGCGGAAAGCGGACGGCGGGATGCGGGACGGGCTCTCGATCCTCGACCAGGTCCTCGCGCTCTCCGAGGGAGAGGTTTCAGGCGAGGCCGTGCGCAGAGTCCTCGGTGTCGTCGCCGACGACCGCTACCTCGAGTTCTTCGACCTTCTCGAGCGGGGCGACCGCGGCGCGATCTTCCGCCTCGTGGAGGAGCTGCTCGACCAGGGGTACGATCTGATCGAGTTTTATTACGGGCTCATGGATGCGGTTCGGACCCTCCTTCGTATCCGTGTTGGAGGCGATGCGGGGGACATTCCCGAGGAACGCCGGAGCGGATGGGAGGAGCATGCACGTTTCTTCGAGCCTGCCGACCTCATCCGAATGCTCGGGATGGCCGCGGAGCTGGAAACGGGCGGGAGCCTTCGGCGGAGCGCTCAGCCACGCGTCTTGATCGAGCTCCTCCTACTTCGTTTTTCCTATCTGGACCGGACGGTGGAGCTGGAGGAGCTCCTCGGTGCTCTTGGTGGAGCGCCGGAGGGTGATGGGTCGGCCTTTCGCCCCGCGCCCCGCAGAAGCCCCATGGCTCCGGTGGGAGGGGCGCGGTTCGAGCCCGCGCCGGGGCACGTTCCATCGCGGGGCCGCCTCGCCACGCAGCCGAGCCCCAACGCCGGCCAAGCTCCGTCGCCGCCGCCTGCCGCAGCTGTTCCCCCGCCGCCGGAGAGCGGAAAGGCGCTCGCGGAGTCCGGCCTCGAGACGGCTTGGAAACCCGGCGCCACGGAAGAGGAGGCGAGGGTGTCCACCGCCGACGTCCGGGCAGGTCGCCTGGAGGACCTCCTTCGCGCGGAACCGGGCCTACGGCCTGCGGTAAGAGCACTGGACCTCGAGCTCCTGGACTAGCAGCTTGCTAAACGAGGGAGAGGAGTCGCACTTCCTCCACCCCGGCGCTTTCGCGGGAGCCGGAACGTACCTCGCCCGCGGGGTTCCTCCACCGTTCACCGGGATAAACCGAGCATGAACATGCAGAAGCTTCTGCAGATGGGGCAGCAGATGCAGTCTCAGATGTCCCAGATTCAGGAGAACCTCGACAAGCGGGAGATCTCAGCCTCCTCGGGGGGTGGGATGGTCACGGTCACCGTGGACGGAAAAGGGGAAATTCGGCGGATCCGCATCGATCCCACTGTGGTGGACCCCGCCGACGTCGAGATGCTCGAGGACCTCGTGCTCGCCGCCGTTTCGGAGGCACAGGGGAAGGCGCGCGGGAGCTACGAAGAGGAGATGAGGAAGCTGGCGGGCGGGCTTCCCTTTCCTCTCAAGATTCCTGGGCTTCCCTGACGGCTCGACCGGTCGTGTCGGCCATTGACGATGTCACGCGGGAGCTCGGACGGTTGCCGGGCATCGGGCCCCGTACCGCGAATCGGCTCGCTTACCACCTCCTTCGGGCATCGCCGGACGAAGCCCGCCGGCTTTCTCGCGCCATCTTGGCGCTTGTCGAGCGCATCCGTCCCTGCACGATCTGCGGGAACTTCACCGAGGGGGAACGGTGCGAAATTTGCAAGGATCCCGAGAGGGACGGGTCGGTGATCTGTGTCGTGGAAGGGGCGTTCGAGCTCCGTTCCATTGACCGCACCGGGGAGTATCGCGGGCTTTTTCACGTGCTCGGGGGTAGGCTTTCCCCCCTGGACGGGATCGGGCCGGAGGAGCTCCGGCTGGCTCCCCTGATTCGCCGGATCCAGGAGTCGGAAGGTGGTGTGAGAGAAGTCATTCTCGCGACGAACCCATCCGTTGAAGGGGAAGCCACGGCAGTCTACCTTGAGGGATTGATTCGCCCCCTCGGGCCGCGGGTGACCCGCCTCGCGCGGGGGATTCCGGTCGGGGGGGATCTGGAATACGTGGACGGCTCCACCCTCGCGGAAGCGCTTTCGGGGCGCCGGGAGATGTGACAGCGGCAAAGGGTTCCGAACCCCTGGAAAAGGATTTCGGTCGGCGATGGAGGAAGGAACCAAGAAGTTTCTGAAGGTGGGCGCCATTACGGCACTTGCCGTGGGGGTCGCGGGGGCGGTCGCCGCCATGTTCGTTCGCGACCAGATCAGCCGGCAAAAGCGGAATCTTTTTAACCCCCTGGTCCTGAGACGGATGGCGGCTCTGGAGCACGTGGCGCGCCAGCGCCCATCCGTGGACCACATCAATCTCCTCCGCGACTACATCGCGTGGGAGCCGCGCCAGCTCCTCCGCAATCGGGCGAAGACGATCGTGGAACGGATGGAAGTCGAAGCGCTCGAGCCGCCAGCCGCGTTCGAAGGCGCGGTGAACTGAGCCATCCCGCACTCATTGTCGTCCGACTTCGCGCCTTGCTCACCCGCTTCCTCACGCCGACTTTAGCTCACCTCGAATCCGCAGGGATTCGTGCGAAGAGCCGTCGGCCAGAGTGTTTCCGTAAGGTCCGATCTCGTTCGGTGGCGATCTCTAAAGGGGAGTCGGCAGCCCGATGTCCATGATCAACTACGCCTCCCGTGAGATCAACTGCAAGGTGGTGTATTACGGGACGGGGCTCGGCGGGAAGACGACGAATCTGGAGAACATCTATTCCCGTGTGAATCCGGAGACGCGCGGGAAGATGATCTCCCTCGCGACCGAAACCGACCGGACACTTTTTTTCGACTTCCTTCCCATCGATCTCGGATCCATCCGGGGGTTCAAAACACGCTTCCACCTTTACACGGTTCCGGGACAGGTCTACTACAACGCGAGCCGGAAGCTCATCCTGAAGGGTGTGGACGGGATCATCTTCGTCGCCGACTCGCAGCCGCATCGCACCGAGGCGAACATCGAGGCAATGCACAACCTCTACGAAAATCTCGAGGCATACGGATACGACCTTTCCTCCATTCCATTCGTCATCCAATACAACAAGCGGGACCTCCCCGACACGACGCCCGTCGAGCAGCTCAGGGCCGGGCTGAATCCGGGCGGCGTAGCCGACTTCGAGGCGGTGGCCCTTGAGGGGACGGGAGTTTTCGAGACGTTGCAGGCGGTGAGCAAGATGGTCGTGAAGACCTTGAGCTGAGGTGCAGAGCTTTCCTCAATCATGGCGCCCCTCCGCCTGAATCTTCCCAACAGCATCACCGTCGCAAGAATCGGCGCCTGTCCTTTGCTCGCGGCTCTCGTTTTCTCGCGAAGCGCCCTCGTCCTCTTTGTCGCATTCGTAGTTTTTCTGGCCGCCGCGCTGAGCGATCTCTGGGACGGGTATCTCGCGCGGAAGCATGGGTGGATCACCGACACCGGGAAGCTCCTCGATCCCCTCGCCGACAAGCTGCTTCTCGCGGCGACCTTCGTTCCCTTCTACGTCGTTTCGCATCGGCCCGACCCCGCGACCGACCTCCCCTGGTGGGGATCGCTCCCCCTCTGGGTCGTGCTCATCATCTTCGGCCGCGAGGCGACGGTCAGCCTCGTGCGCTGGTGGGCGGCCCGACGCGGGTTCGTCCTCGCGGCCGGGCGCTCAGGCAAGCTCAAGACGTTAACGCAGAATATTTTCTCGGGAGCCCTCATCCTCTGGTACGCGCTCGTGAGACTCGCCGCCGACCGGGGCTGGGAGGGGAGTGCCTTCTGGTCATTCTGGCGCCGGCTTCACGGGAGCTTCGTGGGACTCTCCCTGGGCCTCGCCCTGTTTCTGACGGTTTATTCGATGGGCGTTTATTACTGGCAAAATAGAGACCTCCTCCACGGGGGAAGGGCTCCGGCGCCGTGAGCGGGCCGGGGCCGGGCGATGGAGCCGCGCGCCCGGTGACCCCCATGGAGACGCTCGCCCGTGCGGCGGGAGAGGCGCTCCTCAGCCGCGGTTGGTCCGTCGCCGCGGCGGAGAGCTGCACTGCTGGGCTCGTCCTGACGGCGCTCACCGACGTGCCCGGGAGCTCTCGTTATGTCCTGGGAGGCGTCGTCGCCTACGCCGATCGCGTCAAGCGGGAGCTCCTCGGAGTCCCGGCGGCACTCCTCGCCGAAGAGGGTGCTGTTTCAGAGGGGGCCGCCCGGGCGATGGCCGAGGGAGTCGCGCGCGTCACTGGGGCGGAAGTAGGGATCGCGATCACCGGGATCGCCGGGCCGGCTGGAGGAACGCTCACGAAGCCCGTCGGCACGGTCTGGTTTGCCGTCACCACCCCGGGGGGCCCGGCCTGGGCCGGCCGCGCCCACTTCGAGGGGGACCGGGCTGCGGTCCGTGAGCAAGCCGCGCGTCACGCCCTCGAGCTTCTCGCGGCCCTGATCTCGTAAGGGAAACGGGACGAACCCCTGCGGACCCAGGGGGTAACCCAGCGGTTGGCCGGCCCACGCCGGCCGGCAACCCACGAGGCCGGAACACGATCGAATGGACGCGAGAATGAACGATCCCACGAAAAATGATGGCAACGCCGCTCCTCCCCTCGACGGAGAGGGGGAGGTCGAGACTGAGGCGTCCGGCGGGGGAGAGACCGCCGAGCTCCGGCGTGAGCTCGAGCACCAAAAGGATCGCTACCTCCGTCTCGCGGCCGAGTTCGACAATTTCCGTCGCCGCTCCATCGCGCAGATGGGAGATTCCGAAATCCGCGCGCAGGCGAAGCTCATCGGCACCCTTCTGCAGGCGTTGGACGATATGGGGCGCGTGACTTCCCTCGATCCGGAAGCGGCGACGGTCGAATCGGTTCTGGAGGGAGTGGCTCTCGTGGAGCGAAAGCTCTACCAGCTCCTCCACGAGGCGGGATTGGAGGAGGTGAACCCGGAGGGCGCGCCCTTCGATCCCAACGTGATGGAGGCGATGATACGGGTGCCGACCGATTCGGCCGAGGAGGACGACACGGTCGACCAGGTCTTCCAGCGCGGCTTCCGGTTTCGCGGCCATCTCGTGCGTCCCGCCCGCGTGAGCGTGCGGAAACTGGAGTGAGCTCCGCGCCCGCGGCCTGCCCATCACGCACCCGTCCATGAGCACGACGTCCAAGGACTTTTACCAAATTCTTGGGGTCTCCGACAAGGCGACGCCCGACGAAATCAAGAAGGCCTACCGCAAGCTCGCCAAGCAATACCATCCCGACGCGAATTCCGGAGACCCGGCCGCCGCGGAGCGCTTCAAAGAGATCGGCGAGGCGCACGCGGTGCTCTCGCACGAAGAGAAGCGCCGGAAGTACGACGAGATGCGCAGGTTCGGCGCCTTCGACTTCCGCGGCCGTGGCGGGGCGGATGCGACCGCCTCCCGCCCAGGCGGAGCCCCGTTCGGGGGCGGCGACTTCTCCTTCGAGGACCTCGGCGGCCTCGGCGACATCTTCAGCTCGATCTTCGACCGCGCGCGAAGGGGTGGGGGAGCCGAACGCACGCGGGGACCTCGCCGCGGGGAAGATGTCGAGTACCTCGTGGACATCTCGTTCGAGATCGCCGTGAAGGGGGGGCGGATCTCGATCAGCGTCCCGATCACCGAGGAGTGCGCCCTGTGTTCCGGGTCGGGCGCCGCGCCCGGGACCGCGGTCAAGCGATGCGAAGAGTGCGGCGGCTCCGGGATCGTCTCCTTCGGCCAGGGGGGCTTCGCCGTCAATCGGCCCTGCCCGGCTTGCATGGGGCGCGGCAAGATTCCCGAAACGCCGTGCCCGTCCTGCGGAGGCGCGGGAGTAGTGCGCCAGAGCCGGAAGCTCCAGGTCTCCGTGCCGGAAGGGGTCGAGACCGGATCCAAGCTCCGGCTTTCCGGTCAGGGCGAAAGGGGGGCGGCCGGGGGCGAACCGGGCGACCTCATCCTGGTCTTCCAGGTAAAACCCCATTCCTTCTTCCGTCGCGAGGGATCGGACATCCACGTCACAATTCCGATCAACGTCGCGCAGGCGATTCTCGGCTCGAAGGTGAAGGTACGGACGATCGACGGCACCTTCGTCGTCCTGAAGATTCCACCGGGAACCCAGAGTGGAACCAAGTTCCGGATTCGAGGCCAGGGGGTCGCCGGGAAGGGGCGGCGCGGGGATCAGTATGTGGAAGTGAAGGTCGAAACGCCGGAATCCGTTTCCGAGGAAGGGAAGGAACGGCTACGGGAGTTCGCCGAGGTCTCGCGGCTCAAGTACTGAGCGGGCCGCATCGGACGCCGGGGGTGCTCGCTGCACCACTCCGGCGGCGCTTTGGGCGGCCCTTCAGGCGGGAATCGCGCCCGGCAAGACTGCACGAGCGATCCTCCCCCCACCGAGGAGCCGCTCCCCGCGGAAGACCGCCGCCGATTGCCCCGGTGTCACCGCCCTCTGGGGCTCCCGGAAGTGGATTTCCAGCCCCGCGGCCGTCTCGGCGATCACGCCTGCCACGGCGGGCGCTCGGTGTCGGATTTGCACCCCGACTTCCTCCCCGCGGACGGGCGATCCCCTTGTGAGCCAGTTCAGCTCCTCGGCCCACATCCCACTGGAATAAAGCTCCTCGCGCGGCCCCACGACGACTTCGCGGGTCTCCGGCCGAACCTCCAAAACAAAATGGGGCTCTGCGAAGCCCCCCCCAAGTCCCTTTCGCTGCCCGACCGTGTAACCCGCGTAACCGTCGTGCCTCCCCACGACCTCCCCTGAGGAGGTGACCAGGTCGCCCGGCAGGAGTGCCGGATGCTCCGTCGGAAGCCTGCGGGAGAGAAGGTCGCGGTAGTCGCCGGCGGGGACGAAACAGATCTCCTGAGACTCGGGCTTTTCCGCCGTCCTGAGCCCGAGCGCGCGCGCGTGCGCTCGGACCTCGGGCTTCGTGAGCGAGCCGAGAGGGAAGTGGAGGAGCGGTAGGAGGTCCGGGGGGAGGCCCCAGAGGAAATAAGCCTGGTCCTTTTCAGCATCCGTTCCGCGGATCAGCTGCGATTCGCCCCCCGCGCCGTCGTGCGTGATCCGCACGTAGTGCCCGGTTGCGATCCCATCGCACCCGAGCGCCTTTCCGCGTCGAATCAGGTCACGAAACTTCGTGTTCGAATTGCACCGGACGCAGGGGTTCGGGGTGCGCCCGCGGGCGTATTCGGAAACGAAATCGTCCACCACGTCCCGAGTGAACTCTTCCTCGACGTCGAAGACGTAGTGGGGAATGCCGAGGCGGTCGGCCACCGCGCGGGCGTCGAGAATTCCGTCGAGGCCGCAGCAGGTCTTCGATGGCCCGGGATTCTCCCCGTAGCAAAACGTCTTCATCGTGGCGCCGATCACTTCGTAGCCGCCCTCGACGAGGAGCGCGGCCGCGACGGAGGAGTCCACCCCCCCCGACATCGCGACGAGGATGCGGGCGCTCCGGTCTGGCCTCTTGGATGCCTTCATTTCAGGCTCGCCCTCCCACCTCGGCCATCCGTGCCACGACTTCCACGATGCGTGGGGTGGCCGCCTCGATGTCCCTCTCCGTCGTCGTCCACCCGAGGGAGAGGCGAAGGGGCGCGAATCCCGCCGCGTCTGCCCCGTAGAGCGCCGCGAGGACCGGACTCACTTCCGTGCTTCCGCTTCGGCAGGCCGAGCCCGCTGAGGCACCGACTCCTTCGAGGTCGAGGGCGGCCGGGAGCACGTCCCGGAAAAGCCCGGGAACCCCGACCCCGAGGATGTGCGGTGCCCGGGGCGCATCTTTCCCATGCACGCGGATTCCTGGAATGTTCTCGACGAGTCCCTCTTCCAGGCGGTCGCGGAGAGCGGTGAGTCGGGCGGCCTCGGTCTCGAGCTGTCCGACGGCGACCTCCAACGCCACGGCGAACCCTACGGCCCCGGCGACATCCTCCGTCCCCGGTCGCAGGCCGCCCTCCTGTCCCCCCCCGAAGAGAACTGGACGGATCTCCGTGTCCCGCCGTACCGCGAGGAGGCCGGTGCTCCGGGGCCCGCCGAGCTTGTGCCCTGAGAGGGAGAGGAGCGACACCGGGACCCGTTGGAGGTCCATCCCCACCCGTCCGGCGGCCTGCGCTGCGTCCACGTGCAAGGGAATCCCCGCCTCGCGACACCTCTCCGCCACGTGGGCGACCGGAAGAACCATCCCCGTCTCTTGGTTGACCCACTGCACCGAGACGAGGGAGAGGACGCCGTCCGTGAGCGCTTCCCGCGGAGGGAGGGAGAGGGTGGCGTCGGGGCGCACGGACAGGATGTCCACCCGGCATCCCTGGGCCGCGAGCGACTCGAGCGGTTCGCGGACCGCTGAGTGCTCGACCGCCGAGCGAGCGAATCCGGGTGTGGGATGACCCGATGCCCTGGCCCATGCGGCCCGTCCCAGGATCGCGAGGTTGTTGGCCTCGGTCCCCCCTCGCGTAAAATGGAGTTCGTCGGGACGGACCCCGAGGAGCACCGCACACCTCTCCCGCGCCCCCTCGAGGGTGGCCCTCGCCAACCTCCCCCACCGATGGACGGAGGAGGCGTTGCCGACGAGTCCGGCGCGGAGGGGCTCCATCGCCTCTCGCACCTCGGGACGCAGCGGGGTCGCGGCGGCGTGATCCAGGTAAACCGGGTCCAACCAGGCTCCTCGAGGTCGGGTTTTCCGCACGGCGGTGCGCACCGTAACTTAGCCTGAGCCACCTTCGACCGCCGAGGCCCTTGGACGAATCACTCCCTCCCTTTCCCCCGGGCTGTCCGCGGAGCTTCCGGACCACGGTGCATGGGACCGTCTTCGCGGACCGCGACCGGCACCTCGACCGGATCTGTGAAGGGGACGCCCTGACTTTGGTACCCGATCCCCCGGTCCAGGAGCAACCCGAGGTCTGGGTTCATCTCCGCTCGGGGGAGCCGGTGGGACACCTTCCGCAGGAGATCGGAAGGTGGCTCGCGCCCTGGATGTTGGGAGGGGGCGCGGCCCGAGCTCGGGCGGTGCGCGTGTCGGGGAGCGAGACGCCAAGCTGGCGCCGGCTTCTCATCGAGGTTTCCTGCCGCTGAAGCTCGATCGCCAAGCCATCGGAGCTCCCGGCGTCCTCAGAACGTCGACACCGCGAGTTTCCCCAGGGAATCGGCGGCGAGCGTTTCCCGCGTCCAGAAGGGCTCCCCGTAACCCGCGCGAATCCGGGCTCCCCAATAAGCGAGGTGAGCCTGCACCTGGTCCGCGAAAGGGCGGTTTCCGCCGAGCATCTCGCCCGCCGACTTCGCGCCCTCGAACTGCGAGGCGTAACAGGCGAGGGCGCGAAGCTTCCGCTCCAACTGCTCGGTCACGTCCACGACGAAGGAGGGGCTCGGCGTGTCCTCCCGGTAGAGGGTGGCGTGTACGATCTTCCTCGGCCGAAACGGCTCCCCTGTTGCGCCGAAATTCTTGAGGCCCGCCAGGAACGAAGCGGAGAGTACGAGTCGGGCGGCCGCGACATGATCCGGGTGACGCCCTTCCATCCAATGAGTGACGACGACGGAAGGCTTGAGCTCGCGCAGGATGCTCGCGAGTTGGCGGCGGGCTTCACCCGAATCATCTAGTCCGGTGTCGGGGAAGCCGGCGTTTCGGCGGAAAGCAACTCGGAGAACCTCCGCCGCCTCCCGCGCCTCGCGGGCGCGGATGTCCACGGATCCCCGGCTCCCCATCTCGCCGGCGGTCAGGTCGAGGATGCCTACACGCTCCCCCCGGTCCACGGAGCGCGCGAGGCTCCCGCCGGCGAGGAGCTCCGCATCGTCGGGATGTGCAAAAACGGCGAGAAGATCGAGAGGTTCTGACACCCGAGCCTTCCTACTCGAAACGCAAGGCGACCACCGGATCCATTCTAGCGGCCCGGGCAGCGGGCGCGAGACCGAAGAGCATCCCCGTGAGCGCCGCCATCAGGAGCGAGACGGCGATGGCCCAGAGTGGAACCTCCGCGGGGACGGGGGTCACTGCCTGCACCGCCCACGCGAGCCCACTCCCGAGGATGAGACCGATCGCGCCCCCGATGATCGTGAGCACGCTGGCTTCGACGAGGAACTGCCAGAGGATCTCGCGTGGGGTCGCGCCGAGCGACTTCCGCACTCCGATTTCCCGGGTGCGTTCGGTCACGGAGATCAGCATGATACCGACTACACCGACCCCGCCCACAAGGAGTCCCACCGAAGAGAGGGCGAGCATCACGATGAAAAAGACGCCGGTCAGCTGATCGAAAAACTCGAGAATCTGAGTAGAACGGAGGATGGCGAAGTCGTTTTCTTCCCCGGGTGAGAGCCCACGCATGCTTCGAAACATTCCGATGAGCTGGTCCTCGGCGACCTCGAGTTCCACATCCGGGCGTGGGACGACGATCATCTGCCCTCCATCTTCGGAGACGCCCATCCGGCGGAGGGCGGTCGTAAAGGGAAGGACGGCGATGTGTGCGGTCTGGCTCTCGAAGAGAGACTCCGCGGTCTGGAAGACGCCGACGACCGTTAGAGGAACCGCCCCGCGATTCCCCGCGCGGGCCCGGATACGGAGCCCGATGGGGTCCTGGTCCCCGAAAAGGTTCGTGGCGAGCTGCTGGGAAATGGCCACGACGGAACGACCTTCCACCACCTCCGTCTCCACGAAGTTCCGCCCGAGCACGAAGGTCACCGGGCGATAGTCCGTCCACTGGGCGGACTCCGCTGCCCCCTGGACTCCCGTCACCTCCGTTCCGCCGAATTCGACGGTGATCCCGCCGGCGGCGCCGGGGTCCTGCAGGCCGATCGTGAGGACGGCGCTTTCGATGGCGGGGAGGGTCCCGGCGCGCCGGGCCTCCTCCTGCGAGATCGGAGGACGGCCCCACCAGGGAGGACGCCCCCCGTCTCCAAAAAGCTGGACATCGGTCGGGTCGAATCGCATCACGAAGAGATTCCGCGGTCCCGCCGACTCGACCCCGTCCTGCACCGCGCCCCGGATCCCCGTGATCAGTCCGGCCATGAGGACGACGACGGCGACCCCGACCCCGACCCCGAGCATCGTGAGCCCCGACCGGACCCGGTTCGCGCCGATCGACTCGATCGCGATTCGCACCCCTTCCGTGACGCTCCCGAAGGCGCGGAGGAGCCCGACCCGCGCACGCGATTGTCCGTCACTCATGGCGCAACGCGACCACGGGGTCGAGTTGGGACGCCCGAATCGCGGGGTAGACCCCCGCGATGATCCCAACCGACATACCGATAAAAACTCCGAGTGCAAGCCACTGAGGGGCCACGGCTGCGGGGAGGGGTGTCAGGGTGCGGACAACCCAAGTCAGAAGAATCCCCACGACGACGCCGATGAACGCCCCGGCGGCCGACAGCGTCGTGGCTTCGACCAGAAACTGGTTGATGATGTCCTTCCTCTGGGCACCGAGGGCCTTCCGCACTCCGATCTCTCGCGTCCGCTCCATCACGGAGACGAGCATGATGTTCATGATGACGATCCCTCCTACGACCAGCGAGATGCCGACCAGTCCAGGGAGGGCGAGGAAAAGAATCGTGGAGATGCGGTCCCAGAACGCCAGGGAGTCTTCCGCGGTGTCGAGGGCGAAGTTGTTGTTCTCGCCGGGGCGGAGGCGCCGCTCCACGCGCATGGCCGCCTCCGTGTCCATCATCGCGACGGGGAGGTCCGCCGGATCGAGCGCCTGGATCACGATGGAGCCCACGGCGCCCCGTTGCGTGAATTGCCGCGTCGCCGCCGAGCGAACCGGGACGACCACTCGATTGTCGAGCGACTGTCCGAACATCGTCCCCTGGGACTCCAAGATCCCGACCACGCGGTACGGAAAATCCCGAACGCGGATGCGTTGCCCGAGGGCATCGGAATCGGGGAAGAGCGCGTCGGCAACGGCCGTCCCGAGGATGGCGACCGGAAGCGAGCGGCTGACTTCTTGTCCCGAGAAAGGGCGCCCGCGCTCCACGAGGAGGTTGCGGATCTCCAGCATCTCCGCGGACATCGCGGAGATCTGGGAGTTGCTCACGCCGCGCCCGTCCCAACTCCGGACCTCGACCTGGCTATTCGCCTCGACTCCCACGAGCGCGGGGACGGTGAGGGCCTCGCGGATGACCTCCGCCTCATCCACGGTCACGCGGGGACGCCGGCTCCACTCACGGCGTTGTGCCGCGTTCGTGTTGACCTGGACGTTGGGCGTCCGGCGCACCGTGACCGTGTTGATGCCGAAGATCTGTTGGGACACGGTCTCGGTCATGTACCGGTCCATCCCCTCGACGACGCTCACCACGACGACGAGAAACATGATCCCGATCACGACGCCAAGGAGGCTGAAGGCGCTCTTCAGCTTCTCCTGGCGGATCTGGAGGAGGGCGAGTCGGACGCCCTCTCGGAAATGCATCGGGGTGCCGGCTCCGGAGGAAAGGTCAGAGCGGCTCGGTGGACCCACTCGTGATCTGCACCGAATCGCCGTCCCGGAGGGCGCGGATCGTCTGGTACGGGCCCGCCACCACCTGGTCCCCCGGAGAGAGCCCCGAGAGGATCTCGAAGTATTCCTGCCCCGTGATTCCGAGGGTGACGGGAGTCCAGACCGCCCGGCCGTCATGCACGACGTAGACCCCCTCCGAGCGCACTTCCGCGGGGCGCGTGGCCGGCCCCGGCGTGGTCGCCTCGGCCTCGTTCACCACTGTGGGCGCGGCCTGGGCAGGTGGAACCGTGGAAGGCTCGAGAATCACCGAGATGATGGGCGCAGCGAGGACCTGCTTCCGCTGATCCACGATGATGTCCGCGGTGGCGGAGAGGTCTGGGCGGAGGTTCGTGGGTCGGTCGAGTAGAGTGAGGACGACCTCGAAGGTGACGCTCCCTTGCGCTGTGGCCGAACCTCCGGAGCCACTTTGGATGGATGAATTCCCGATGGTGGAGACGCGTGCCCCGAATCTTTGTTCGGGAAACGCGTCGAGCTCCACGACGGCCGAATCGCCGACGGAGATCATCGGCACGTCCGTCTCGTCCACGACCATGACCGCTTCGATCGCGGAGAGGTCGCCGATCGTGAGGAGAAGGCTGCCTGGATTGTTCATCGTCCCGACCACCGCGGTTTCGCCCTCCTCGATGTTCAGGCGGATCACACGGCCGCTGATCGGCGCCCGAATCGTCGTGCGAGACTGTTGCTCCTCGGCCTCTTCGAGCGCCGCGCGCGCCTGCTCGACGCCGTGGAGGGACGAATTCAACATCGCTTCTTGGACCTCGGCGCGGGTCTCGGCGGCCTCGAGCTCCTGCGCCGTGACGACGCCTCCCGCGCGGAGGTCGGTCAGCCGGGCGAGCTCGCGCTCCGCCTGGAGGAGATTCGCGCGCTGCTGTGCGACCTGCGATTCGGTCTGACTGAGGGACGCCCGCGCTCGCGCCACAGCCGCTTCGACCTGGCGCGGGTCGATCGTGAGGAGAAGCTGGTCCTGCTCCACCTCGTCTCCCTCGGCGACATTCAGCTGGACCACGCGGCCCATGACGTCCGAAGAGATGTTGACCTGCCGGCGGGCCCGCACATGCCCGGTTGCGGTGATCGTAGAGAGGATGTCCTGTTCGCCGATCGTCTCCACGCGAACTGGAGTCCCCCGGTCGGACTGTAGAAACTCCGCGACCGTGACCGCCGCGAGAACGAGGACGACCACCACTCCGATCGCGATTTTTCTTCCACGCGTCATTCTTGTCGCCTTCTGCTAGGCTCGCCCTCGGGCGGCTGGCGGCCCGCCATGGCCGCCCCCCTTCCCACCGGGCTCGCTCACTGTTTCGAAAAGGTGCCACGGGACCCGGGGCAGGGTCGCGCGGCTCATGGGGAGACCTTCCTTACGAGACGGTCTCGACCTCTCGTACGTTAGGGGGTGCGGGATTTCTTCAAAGCGAGGAATCCGGGCGAGGGGAGCCACTCCCTCAGGGCGCCATCTCGCGTGTCGCGCTGTACCCCTGGGCCGGGTGGTCCACGCGGAGAACGCGCCCTTCCGCGTCCACCCAGAGCTCCCGGGTTTCCTGATTGCCCGTGAGTCGGAGGTGACGCGCAGCGATGGTCTGGCCACCGATGCTCAGCGACTCCTGACCGACCTCGGTCACCTGAAGCTCGAATTGGCGCCCCTCGCGGGGGACGATGACGGGAACGGTTCCCCCACCCGAGCGGAGACGAGCAGCGAGAAAGTAGTACTGGTGCGCCACGCCGGTATCGAGAACGAGGGTCCCGGGGGCGGCCCGCGACTCCCGTTGCTGCTCTCCTCGCTCCGAAAGGATTCGAGTGAGGTACCGCCGGTCGCCCAATTCGACGTAGATCTCCTGCTGCTGCTGGCCGGAGATCTTGATCTGGTAAGCGGCGACGGCCATCTCCGTTCCCCCGCTCTGAAGGAGCGGGCGGAGGTCGAGGCGACCCTCCGGCATCGTGATGTCAATCTCCCCCCTAGCGTAGACCTGGGCCTCGGGGCCGGAGCCGGCGCGGCTGATCTCGAAGGTCTCCGTGCCCGCCGGCCGCCCGTCCACGGCGAGCCGGAAGCTCCCTTGATCCAGGACGACGGATTGTGCGGATGCGCCTTGGGCGCCCCAAAGGAGGACCGCGCTGACGGCGCTCGAGGTTAAGAACCTTCGCATGTTGGTCCCCTCAAGGTTTAGGGGGCTTCGGTTTTTCGAGCCGGCACAACCCAATAATACCCCTTTGGGCGGCTGCTCGGTCCCCTCGGACACAGATTTCACTCCAGGACCCGGCGGAGGGGCCGCGGGAAACAGCCCCTGGCGGCGCTCCCCTCTGCACCCTTGCGAGTGTACACTCGGTACCATGAGGAGACGTAATCCCCCGTGTCCGGAGAGGTTGCCCAGGTGACGTTCCGACGCCTGGCAGGGACGTTCGCCCTGAACGCCGCGGTCGTGGGCCTCGCCGCTTGGATCGGAACCGGTGAGGTCATCTGGATCGGCGCCGCTGCCCCCGCCGCGGCCCTCGGGCTTCTCCTGGAACGGTCCAGCGGAGCCGTCCGCGTGTGTTCCGGCGCCCTCCTCCTGCTCGGGGTGCTCGCGGCCTTCGAGTCCGAACGGGAGCTCGGTCGGCTGGCCGCCGAATGGACCGAGCGCTCCGCCGCATGGGAAGGGCGGATCCAGGATCGGCTCGCCACCGAACTCGATGAGCTCCTCCAGGAGGGGGAGAGTGTGGTGGACCGCCTGGCCGAGCGGTGGTCCTCCGGCCTCCTGGATGGGCCCGGACTTCCCGGCGACCTCCGAAGCTCGGCCGTGGATGCGTTGGCCCTATTTGGCCCCTCCGGAGAGCTTCTCGCCTGGGAAGGCGCCCATCAGGGACCCCTTCCAGAAGAGGTGCGGCGCGGGTCCGCCCGGTACCTCTTTCGGGAGGGAGCGCTCTTCCGATATCTCTACGTGACCGCCCCCGTACCGTCGGGGCTGGGCACCGCGGTGGCCGGATTCCTCCTCCGTTCGGAGCTCCCGCCCCTTCTCTCCCCGCCCGCGAACGACTTCGAGTCCCGATTCGAGTCGAGCACGGGCGCCTCGATCGAGATCACCCGAGCCGACCGCGCGCTCGGCGAGAGCATTTGGGACCTCCGCTGGGATGGGGAGAGCCTCTTCAGCGTCACGCTCCTTCCCCCTTCCGAGGCCAACGAACGGGCGGATCGGGAGCTCCTTTGGGGGCGCATGGTCGCCCTGCTCCTGGCGGGGGGATGGCTCCTGGCGGTCTTCGGGGCCCGAGGAAATCCGCTCGGGGGAGGATTGGGTGTTGTCTCCCTTCTCTTCACCTTACTCCTTCTCCCGCTGGGCCGGCTGACGGGAGGGGGGCAACTCCTTTCCCCGGCGGACTTCCTCCTTCCCGGTCCGGTCCCCCTGACTTTCGGGGCCCTGGTGGCGTTTGGGGCCGCCGGCGCGCTGGGTGCCGGGCTTCTCCCCTGGGAGCGCCTCCCGAGGATTCCCCTCCCAGTCGTGGCCGCCCTCGCCGCACTCCTGGCGGGAGGAGCGCTTTTTGCCCTGGAGCGCGGGGCGTCGGGAGGGTTTCTCGCAGGGAGCGAGCTGGCCTGGGTCCTCTTCCAGGGCACGGCGGCCGCCTTCGTCACTTTCGCCTTCAGCGCCGCGCTCCTCGGACGCGCCGCCGATGACGACCGGTCCCAACCCTACCTCCTCCTCGGCGCAGCCGTCCTTGCGGTGGTCCTCGCCCTCGGCTGGAGCTGGCTGGCGCATCACAGCCTGACCACCCCGCGGTGGCTCGTGTTTCTCTGGATCGTCCCGCTCGTTGGGATCGTACGCGGGCTTCCGGAGGGGCCCCGATGGACGAAGGCGCTTCTGCGCTGGGGCGCGCTCGCGGCGCTCGCCGTTTCCGTGGTCCTTCCCTGGGCATGGAGCCTCCGGGTGGAGGCGAGGATCGCGGCCGCGGAGGATCGTCTGGACCGGCTCGGGACCCGGGCCGACCCCTTCCTCGAATTTCTCCTCCTGCGGGCGGCCGAGGAGGCGAGGGACCTCGCGGAGGCGGGGCGGGATCCGGTCGAAGTGCTCTACGGCACCTGGACAGCGAGCGGTCTCGCCTGGGAGGGGGTTCCCCTCTGGATCACCTTCTGGTCGTCGGGAGGGGTGTCGCAGGAAGAGCTCCGCATCGGAGTGTCGGACCCACGCCCCGCGCTTCCGGCCGGGTTTCTAGAGAGCGCCCGAGTCGGGGACGAGGTCGTCATCCGGCGTTTCGACCTAGCGGATGCCCACTACCTCGGCGTTGCGCCTCTTCCCCGCGGGGCCGCGGTTTCCATCGTCATTCCCCCACGCCGGGCCCTCGAGGGGGCGTCCCCCCTCGGGCCCCTCTTCTCACCGGCCCGCGCACAAGCCGATCCCCTGGTCCTCGTTCCCATCCTTCCTGGAGAGGCGCCCGGCGCCACGGAGGGGATCGAGTGGATTTCGACGGAGCAGGGGTGGCAGGGGGAGACCTTCCTGGCCTATCCGGACGAGGCGTATCACGCGCACTACATCGTGGAGCTGCCGGGCTGGATGCTCCGGATCGCGCGCGGGACTCTGCTCCTTTTCCTGAACCTCGCCGTGCTGGCCCTGGTCTGGACGCTGGGGCGCTGGGTGGGCGAAGGGAGTTTGGGCCGCATCGGACCCGCGTTCGGTGCGCTTTCGTCGTTTCGCGGACGCGTGACTCTCGCGCTCTTCGCCTTTTTCCTCGTCCCCACCGTCCTCTTCGGAACTCTCGCCTACCGCACGCTGGCCGGCGCCTCGGGACGCACGGCCGAGGCGCTCGCGGTACGCGCGGCCGAGGACGCCACCTCGTGGTACGCCGAGGTTGGGGGGGCCATGGACGTATTGGCGCGCCGAGTCGGATCGGACCTTCTTCTTTACGAAAACGGCGAGCTCGCGAGCGGGTCCCTTCCCGAGTTGGTCCGACTGGGGCTCTACGAGGGGTGGCTACCTCCGGAGATCCACGCCCAGCTGGCCCGGGGCGAAGATGTCATGACGATCGCGCCTTCCTCCCTCGGCGGGCTCGACTATGTCGTCGCCTACCGGAGGATGCCGGGAGGGCGCGTCCTCGCGGCTCCCGCTCCCCTCGAAGCCGGCGCGACCGCACTCCGCCAGCGAGACGTGACCGATCTCATCGGTCTTGCCGTCCTCCTCGGCGGCCTCCTCTCCGTCCTCCTCTCCCTGCGCGTCGGACGCGCGCTCGCCCGTCCCATTCAGACCCTCCAGATCGCTTCGGAGCGAGTCGGGGCGGGAAACATGAACGTGCATCTTCCCGAGCGGCCGGGGGACGAGTTCGGGTCCGTGTTCGGCGCCTTCAACCGGATGGTGGATCGCCTGGCGCAGACGCGGCGCGCTCTGCTGCGCACGTCGCGCCGGACCCGCGCGATCGTCGAAGAGGTCGCGACGGGAGTCGTCGCGTTGAACCGCCAGGGGCGCGTAACGCTCGTGAACCCCAGAGCGGAGGAGCTTCTCGGCGTCACGCTCGAGCTCGGAACCCTCCTCCCACGGGGCGAAGGTGCCGGCGGTCGCGTGGGGGCGCTGGCCCAGTGGGTGGAGAGCTATTTCCGTGACGGGCTCCGCGAGGCGGGAACGGAGCTCTCCATCGGCGCGCGGCGCATTCGGGTGCGGGCGCGGCGCATTTCCCGCCGCGGGCCGCTCGGAGGCGCCGTGATCTCCCTCGAAGACGTGACCGACGAGCTGCGCACCGAGCGAATCCTCGCCTGGGGAGAGATGGCGCAGCAGGTCGCGCACGAGGTCAAGAATCCGCTCACGCCGATCAAGCTCGGGGTCCAGCACATCCGGAGAGCCTGGGAGGGGAAAGAAGCTGACTTTCCGCAGATTCTAGACCGGAACGTCAATGCGATCCTGGGCGAAATCGATCGGCTCGCCTCCGTGGCGACCTCCTTTTCGCGTTTCGCCGCGCCTTCTCCCGCGGGGGAAGCCCCTCTCGACTCGGTCCGCGTGACCGGCGTCGTTGGGGAGGTCCTGGACCTTTACCGGGCCGGAGGCGGACCGGTGACCTTCGAGTTCCGCGGAGGGGAAAGCGTCCCCGCAGTCCGTGCCCGGGAAGGGGAGCTCAAGGAGGTCTTGGTGAATCTCCTCGAGAACGCCCGTGCCGCGCTTCCGGGCGGGGGGAGAGTGGAGGTCGAGGCGGAAGAAAAGGGGAACGAGATCGAGCTTCGGGTGCGCGACACCGGCACGGGAATTCCCCCGGAGCTCATGCCGCGGATCTTCGAGCCGCACTTTTCGACGCGGGCGACCGGGTCGGGGCTCGGGCTCGCGATCGTACGGCGGCTCGTGGACTCCTGGGGAGGGCGGGTTCAGGCGGAAAGCGAGGCGGGCGCCGGGACCCTGATCACCCTGAGGCTCCAACGGTGGAGCGGAACCGGCTCGTCGGGCCGTCCCCCCGACCCTTCCGGGGGTGGCGCGACACCCCCGGATTCGTAAAGTTGCAGCGAAGCCCGGACACGCGGCTCCTGCCAATGGTCATGACTCGATTTAACCCCTTGCCCGCGCAGGAAGGGGGCGTCAGAGAACGTCCTCGGTCTCACCCTATCCCGGATTCCCCGACCACCGGCCCGGCGGATCTGAGCCGGTGGCTCGACGAGCACCGCCAGGCCATCGCGGAGCGCTGGATCCTGGAAGTCTGCTCGCGGGGGGAAGACCTCGCCCCGGAAGTGCGTGCCCTCCTCGAGGAGTTCGTAGAGCTCGTGACCTCGCTGCTGTCCCCGGGGCTGGGGGCATACCGCGAGCAGGTCGAACGGCTTTTCCAGGAAGCGGCAGCCCTGTACGGAAACTTCGGCGCGCGCCGCGGTCAGGCCGCCGGGGAAGCGGTCGAGGAGTTCCAGGTTCTACGGGAAGTCGTTCTCCGTTACCTCTACCTGGACCCCCCGGGGGGACGGCTCGAAGCGGTCGGGCTCAGGGAGTTGCTCCAGCTGAACCGGCTCGTGGATGTCGGGGTCGCGTACGCCAGCGTCGGGCACACGGATACGCTGTTTTTCAACCTCTTCCAGGGGACCGGGGTGACCGGATCACTCACGCCGCCCATCCTCACCGAAATCGGCACTCAGGTGAAGGCGATTCGCGATGAGTTGGACCGCCTCCTCGAGCATGCCGCGGGCGATGCAGGCTCGGGGGCTGGATAGGGGGTCCCGCGCGGGTCGGTCACCTCCGGAACACCGGAGGGGGTCTCTCGGTAGTCCTCCCGAATCAATCGAGCCGCGATCTCCGCCGGAGCCCCCGGGCACCGGCGTTCTTTTGTTAGGAGGGGCGATGAAGGAAGACTCTCCGCGCGACGCGGGGGAGCCGGTGGGCGACATGCCTCCGGAGGAGTTCCGGGAGTGGGGGCGGGAGATGGTGGATTGGATCGCCCGCTACCTCGCCGAGGTGGAGGAATACCCGGTGCTCGCGAGGGTCCGCCCCGGCGAGATCCGGTCGGCACTTCCCGCCGCCGCGCCCGAGTCGGGCGAGCCCTTCGACGAGATCTTCCAGGACTTCCAAGAGGTCATCCTCCCGGGGGTGACACACTGGAATCACCCCTCCTTCCATGGATTCTTCGCCGTCACGGGGTCGGGCCCCGGGATTTTGGGCGAATTGCTCGCCGCCGCCCTCAACGTGAATGCGATGGTCTGGCGGAGCTCGCCGGCGGGGACCGAGCTCGAGCGCCTCGTCGTGGATTGGCTCCGGGCCTTGGTCGGGCTCCCCGATGCATTCTTCGGTGTGATCCTGGACACCGCCTCAACGAGCTCGCTAACCGCCCTCACGGCCGCTCGTCACCGTGCCTATCCGGGGGTGCGCGAGACCGGGCTCTTCGGTGCGAAGCGGGGGCGCATCTACGCCTCGGAGGAGGCGCATTCCTCGATTGACAAGGCGACGATCGTCCTGGGATTCGGTCACGATGGGATTCGAAAGATTCCCGTGGACGCCGAATTCAGGATGCGCCCGGACGCTTTGCGCGCCGCCATTCTCGAGGACCTCGAGGGGGGAATCCTTCCGGTCGCCGTCGTGGCGACCGTGGGGACCACCTCGACCGCCTCGCCCGATCCGGTCGCCGCGATCGCGGAGGTCGCGGAGGAGTTCGGGCTCTGGCTGCATGTGGACGCGGCTTATGCCGGCGCCGCCGCGATCGTCCCCGAGATACGCGGGCACTTCGCCGGATGGGAGCGTGCGAACTCCGTCGTCTTTAATCCCCACAAGTGGCTTTTCACTCCGGTGGACTGCTCGGTCCTCCTCACCCGGAATCCCGACGAGGTCCGCGGCTCGCTCGCACTCACCCCGGTCTACCTCCAAACGCGCGATGGGCCGGAGGCGACGAACCTCATGGACTACGGGATGGCGCTCGGGCGCCGCTTTCGCGCGCTCAAGCTCTGGTTCGTCCTCCGTTATTTCGGCGCGGAGGGCGTGCGGGAGAGGATCCGCCACCACGTGCGCCTCGCGCAGAGCTTAGCGGCGTGGGTGGACGAGGATCCGGAGTGGGAGCGGATCGCTCCCGTCGTCTTTTCCACGATCGTCTTCCGGCATGCCCCCCGAGGTCTCTCCGGCGAGGAAGAGGACGCGCTGAACCTCGAGATCATGGAGCGAGTCAATGCTTCGGGAGAAGTTTTCCTCTCTCAGACGCGCCTCCGTGGGCGGATCGCGCTTCGCCTCTCGATCGGAAATCTGCGGACGCGGGAGCGTCACCTGCTCAGGACCTGGGAACTACTGCGGGAAGCCGCCGGCGGCGGCGTGGCGCTCGCGGCGATCGGCGCTGGAAGGGCGGGGACTACACCTCCTTGACCTCCTTGCAGAGCTCCGCGAGCCCCTCACGGGCGTCGGAGAAGAGCATCATCGTGTTGTCGAGGTAAAAGAGCGGGTTGTCGATGCCGGCAAAGCCCGAGCTCAGGCTCCGCTTGATGACGATGACGTTCTGCGCCTTGTCCACATCGAGGATCGGCATTCCCGCGATCGCGCTCGAGGGGTCGCGGGCGAGCGGGTTCACGACGTCGTTCGCGCCCACGACGACGACGACGTCGGTTCGCGGGAACTCGGGGTTCACGTCGTCCATGTCCACGAGGAGGTCGTAAGGGACGTCGGCCTCCGCGAGGAGGACGTTCATGTGCCCCGGCATCCGCCCCGCCACCGGGTGGATCGCATACCGCACTTTTACGCCGCGTTCGATTAGCAGATCGGCGAGCTTCCGCGCTTCGTGCTGCGCCTGGGCCACCGCGAGCCCATACCCCGGGACGATCACGACCGACGAGGCGTAAGCGAGGAGGAGCGCCGCCTCTTCGGGGGTCGTCCGCCGTACCGGACGATCACCCTCTTCGCCCGCCGCGATCGCCGTCCCGCCTCCGCCGAAAGCCCCGAACGCCACGTTGACGAGTGAGCGATTCATCGCGCGGCACATGAGTCTCGTGAGGATGAGCCCCGCCGCGCCCACGAGCGCTCCCGCGAGGACGAGGAGCGGGTTCCCGAGGACGAAGCCCGCCGCCGAAGCAGCGAGCCCCGAATAGGAGTTCAGGAGCGAAACGACCACCGGCATGTCAGCCCCCCCGATGGGGAGGACGAGGAGGATCCCGAGGAGGAGCGAGACCCCCGTCAGGATCCCGAGGATGGCGAGATCGGCCCCCTCCACGACGAGGACTCCCGCCGCCGCCAGGGTCCCGAGGAAGAGGAGGAAGTTGAAGGTGCGTTGAAGGGGAAAGGTGACCGGACGCCCGGTCACGATCCCCTGGAGCTTTCCGAAGGCGATGAAACTTCCCGAAAACGTCACGGCCCCGACGAGGATCCCCGCGGCTGCCGCGATCCCGGCGCCGGCGCCGACCGTGGAGGCTGCACCCGATCGGAGGAGCTCGGCCGCGGCGACGAGGGCGGAGGCACCGCCCCCGAGCCCATTGAAGGCCCCCACCATCTGGGGCATCGCCGTCATCTTGACCCACCGCGCGAGGAAGACCCCGATCACGGTGCCGAGGAGGAGCCCGCCGGCGATGACTTCCCAGGAGACGATGCTGCGGTCGAGGAGTGTGCCGATCACCGCGAGGAGCATCGCGGTGGCCGCGAGGGCATTTCCTTCCCGAGCCGTCGCGGGGGAGCCCAGCCTCTTGAGTCCCCGGATGAAGAGGACCGCCGAGACGACGTAGACGAGGTCGAGGACGAAGGGGGGCAAGTTGATTCGAGTCCGGTGCGGGTCAGTGCTTCCGGAACATCCGAAGCATCCGGTCGGTCACGAGGAACCCGCCCACCACGTTGATCGTGGCCATCACGATCGCGATTCCCGCGAGGATGACGGCGAGCCGACCTCCGTCTCCGCCCGCGACGAGGAGCGCCCCGATCAGGGTGATCCCCGAAACCGCGTTCGCGCCGGACATGAGCGGAGTGTGGAGCGTCGGTGGGACGCGCGTGATGAGCTCGAAGCCCACGAGTGTCGCGAGGACGAAGACGTAGACACCAAGCAGCCATTCACCCATCGGTCACTTTCCTCCTTCCGGTGTGCGGACCTTCCCCTCGTGGGTCACGAGGATCGGGTTCACGATTTCGTCCGCGGGATCCAGCGTGAGAACGCCATCCTTCACGATGTGCTTCAGAAGGGCGAGGAGATTGCTTCCGTACATCTCGCTCGCGTGTTGCGCGACGCCGGAGGGAAGGTCCACCGGCGCGAGGATCGTCACCCCCTCGTGGACGACGGTCTCCCCGGGACGGGAGAGCTCGCAGTTACCTCCCGTTTCCGCCGCGACGTCCACGACGACGGACCCGGCGCGCATCTCCTCCACCATCCCGCGCGTCACGAGGAGCGGCGCGGGGCGCCCGGGGATCTGGGCGGTGGTGATCACCACGTCGGCCTTCGGAATGTGGCGTCCAAGGAAAGCCAGCTGGCGGTCCTTCTCGTTCGCTTCGAGCGCGCGCGCGTACCCGCCGGCCGCCTCGGCCCCTTCGGGGAGCGCCTCGTCTTCCGCGAGAAAGGTGGCCCCGAGGCTTCGGACTTGCTCCGCGGCGGCGGCGCGGATGTCGTAGCCCTGGACCGACGCGCCGAGCCGCCTCGCGGTGGCGATCGCCTGGAGCCCGGCGACCCCTGCGCCGAGCACGATCACCTTCGCGGGGCGGACCGTTCCGGCCGCGGTCGTGAGCATCGGAAAGAATCGCGGGAGGTGCGAGGCGGCGAGGAGGACTGCGTGATAACCCGCGGCGGTTGCCTGCGAGGAGAGCGCGTCCATCCGCTGCGCACGGGTCGTTCGCGGAATCCGTTCCATGGCTACCGCGGAGGTGCCGCGTGCGGCCAGCGCCTCGAGGAGGCCGGGAGCCGCGCCCGGAGAGAGAAAGCTCAGGAGGACGGACTCGCCCGGCAGGGGTGCGACTTCGTCTTCACCCCCATCGGAGGGGAGGGCGGGGGGGCGCACCTTCAGGACGCACCGCGCACCGGAGAGGGCCGACGCACGGTCGGGTGCCACGGTCGCGCCCGCGCTCCGATACTCCTCGTCGCTCCATCCGGCGCGGGTGCCGGCCCCCGACTCCACGGTGAGCTCGCACCCGAGCGCCAGGAGGCCGGCGACCTGCGAGGGCGCGAGCGCGGCGCGGCGCTCCAGCGGGTGTCTCTCCCGGAGAAGGACGATCTTCGTCACTCTCGCTGCGACACCGCTCTGATGGTCAGGCGCACGGACGACTCCAAGTGGTTGGATCGGAAGCGGAAACCAAGATGGCATCCCGCCTCGGAGGGAGAAAGGGAGTTCGGAGGGTGCGTCGAGGGAGGAGTGTGGTGGGGGGCAGCCGCGGGTCCCCGAAGAGGCCGTCGCTCCCATGGCCGCGCCCGCTGGAATCGCCCTGATTCGCGAGGGGCCGGCGCGCGGGGCGTTGGGCCCGGGGGAAAAGGTGAACGAAGGGGCACGATGCTCGCGGAAGTGCTCTCCGGAACGCTCGTCGGGATCGAGTGCGTCCTGGTCAGGGTGGAGGTCAGCGTAGCCGACGGGCTCCCGTCCATTTCGGTCGTGGGTCTCGCCCAGAACGCGGTGCGGGAAGGGAAGGATCGGGTGCGAGCGGCGCTCCAGGCGGCCGGGTATGCGCTCCCGCCGCGGCGAATCACCGTGAACCTCGCGCCGGCCGATCTCAAGAAGGAGGGGACCGGACTGGACCTCCCTCTCGCCCTCGGGTTTCTCGCCGGAGCGGGTCATGTGCCGGCCGCGGCGCTCGCCGGTCGGGCCTTCCTGGGAGAGCTCGGCTTGAACGGCGAGGTCCGTGGGGTGCGGGGCGCCTTAGCGGTGGCCGCGGCGTGCCGGGAAGGGGGCGTGGAAACCCTCGTCGTGCCGCGGGAAAACGCCGGAGAGGCGGCGGCTGGGGCCGGGGCGATGGCGGTCGTGGGCGCCGCATCGCTCGGCGAAGTCGTCGCCCTGCTGCGTGGGGAGGCGGGCGGGACACGCGTGCGTGTGGACGTGAAGCGTCTTCTCGCCGGATCGCCGGGCGAGGGCGAGGAGATGTGCGAAGTTCGCGGACATGCCGCGGTCAAGCGTGCGCTGGAGGTCGCCGCCGCCGGGGGGCACAATCTCCTTCTGATGGGCCCACCGGGCGCCGGAAAGACGATGTTGGCCCGCCGGATGGCCGGAATCCTTCCCCCTCTCACCCCCGAGGAGGCGCTTGAAGTGACGACCGTGTTTTCCGTTGCGGGGCTCCTGCCGCCCGGAGAGGCGCTGGTGTTTCACCGTCCATTCCGGGCGCCGCACCATACGATCTCGACCGCGGGTCTCGCCGGCGGGGGTTCGCCGGCCAGGCCGGGCGAGGTGAGCCTCGCCCATCACGGAGTCCTCTTCCTGGACGAGCTTCCGGAATTCTCGAGATCGGCCCTGGAAACGCTCCGGCAGCCTCTGGAGGATGGATGGATCTCGATCGTGCGGGTCCGCGACCGCGTCCGATTCCCCGCGCGATTCACCCTCGTTGCGGCCATGAATCCCTGAGGCCGTGAGCCCCTGATGCCACGGTTAGGGGGGCGGCGGGGGAGTAGAGGAGGTCGATCGAAACCGTATCTCCCCCAATGGTTATCCGCTCCACCACGTCCTCGACGATCCGTCGCTTCTCCTCGGGAGAGAGGGAATCCCAGCGACCGTACAGGTCCCGTGCCTCCGAGACGATCTCTTCCCGGGACAGGTACTGGACCGCCAGGAAGTCGGCTTCTCCCTCTACGCGGGGGATCTCTTCGCCAAGTTGGGCGAGACGGTTTTCGAGCGGCTGGTACCTCTCGCCGAAGCCCTGCGAGCTGATCGTCCCGTCGAGATAAAGACGGTACGTCTTGTCCATCTCGGAACGGATCTTCGTTTCCTCCTCCTTCAGCGTCGTGATGAGTTCCCGTTTTCCTTTGAGCGTGGAGTCGGCCGTCTCGAAGTAGGACCGGACCTCGTCGGGAGAGAGGAGAAATCCGTGCAACTGTTCCCTGAAGACGGCCTCCAGATCCTCCACCGGGATCCTGTTCTTGCACTCCCGGCAGATGTACTTGGGCGAATTGGACGGCACGGACATCTTCCCGCCGCACTCGCAGATGGTGAGACCGGCGAAGAGATGGGTCACTTTCCGAACCGGCTTCCGGTTCTCCCTCCACCCTTGGATGGTGCCGTTACAGAGATTCCAAAGCTCCTCGGACACCACCGCCTCCACCTCGGTGTGGATCCACTCCTCCGGAGGCTTGAGGATCCAATGCTTCCCGTCTCCCACGCTCTGGGTGTAGTTCGAGCGTCTCACTCCCTTGGCCGTCGGGTCCTCGATCAGCCGTCGAATGGTGGTGCCGGTGAACTGGCTTCCGTTGCGGGTCCGGTAGCCGGCGTCGTTCATGAACCGGGCGACGGTCTTGAGGCGTCGGTGTTGGGCGAATAGCTCGTAGATGTGCTTTCGGACCGGGGCCTCCGCGGGATCTGGCCGGAGCTTCCCGTCCTCCCACCGGTAGCCGAAGGGAGCCGCGCCACCAAGAGGCTTCCCCATCTGTGCTCGCACGCGCACGGACGCCTTCACCCGATCCGCGATCTCTTCCCGCTCCCACTGGGCCATGGCCGCGATGAGGGTATAGAAAAACCGGCCAGCGGGAGTGGAGGTGTCGATGGATTCCGCGAGGGAGACGAGATCCGCCCGGTGGGTCTCAAAGTATTCCGAGAAGTCGAGGAGCTCCCGGGTGTTCCGGGCCAGGCGGGCGAGCTTTGAGAAGATGAGTCCTGTGATCCGGCCGGTGGCCACGTCTTCGAGCATGGCCTTCGCCTCGGGATGGTCCTTCACGGACTTCCCGGAGACCCCGGAGAGGTCGTAGAGGCGGACCACCTCCCAGTCCTTCGATTCGGCGTACATCCTGGCCCGGCGCTCGTGGTGCTCGGGGCTCTCGCCTTTGGCCTGGTCTTCGGTGGAGACCCGGATCCAGATGCCCACCGGCTTTCGTTCGGTCCGTGCGACCGGACCCTTCTTCGCCTCTCTGATCATGACGCCTCCTCCCTCACGCGCTTCACGCTTCTGAGCATCACCTCGGCCACGGCCTTCCGACGATTCTCCTCGTTCCCCTCGCCGGAGACCCGGTGCCGGACCTTCACGGCGTATCCGCGCACGGTGCTTTCCCTCATGTCCGGTTCCTGGGCCTTGAGGAAGGCCAGGAACTCTTCTGGGGAGAGGACGCTCACCCGGGCGAGCTCTTCCGAGCGAAGCTCGTCGGAGATCTTGGCGTAGAGCTCCCCGAGGAAGTGTCGGTCGAGTGATATGGCGGCGACATGGCTGAACGGGCCAGCAAGGCACTTCTGGACGTTCCGGATCTCCTGCTCGATGGTGCTCGTGCCGGCGATCTCGCACGCGATCCGGAGATCTCCACGGGTGAGAGCAACGTCCACCCGTCTCCCGTCCGGAAGCTGCTTCTCGATGTCTGAGCGGAACCCCTCGGCCCGACCCCACTCGGTCACGAGTCCCTGGATGTACTTGTGGACGGCTCCGCCGCGTCCCGGTAGAGCGGATGGATCCATGATGCTTGAGACCGGACCTTCAGGTGCCTCAGGATCGCGCGCGGGGCGCCTTGTGGGCGCGATGGGCTTCGGAGGTGGTTCCGAGGACGGGCGAGCCGTTCCGCGCTTCCCATGGCGCTCCAGGCTCGCCCTCCGGACCTCTTCGCGCCGCCGCTCAAGCCTCTCGGCCGGAACTGCTTCGAGAGGTTCCGTCCGGAGGCGGAAGGACTGGTCCTTCCGCCCCACCCGGCAAAGTGCCTCGCCCCTTCCGAGGCTTGTGAGATCCTCGGAGGTGAACTCTCCCATTCCCTTCTCGAGCTTTCGCGCGTCCTCATCCGAGACCCGGAAGACCACTCGCGTATAGGCATTGGTGAGGACCGCCCTCTCCACCTCGGGCATCTCTCGATGCAGCTGATACAGGTCCTGGTGGGCTACGGTGAGACCGAGCCTGTACTTTCGGACGCCCGAGAAGAGAGACGCCATGGAGGGAGTGGCCAGATGGTGGAATTCGTCGAGGTAGAGGTGGAAGGGCCTTCGGGATCGCATCTCGGTGTCCTGACGAGAAAGCCCTACCTGGTGGAACTTGGATACGAGAAGGGACCCTAAGAGCGCCGCGTTCTCCTGGCCGATCGCTCCCTGGGAGAGCTTGGCCAGGAAGATCGCGCCCTCGTCGATCATCGCCCGGAAGTTGAGCGGCTTCTCCTCCTCGCATACGACTTCTCGCACGAGCCGGGAGCGGAGGAGAGTGTCGAGGCGAGTGAGGATCGGTCCCTGGGGCTTCTTCCCCACGAGAAGTGGGAACTCCTGGGTCCAGAACGAGGTGATGTGGTCGTCCTGGACGGTGGAGAGAAAGGCGGCCCGGTACGTCTCGTCGAGGAGGAAAAGGCGCAGATCCTTAAGGGTGCCGCCCCGGTTCGATTCTAGGAAGGCCAGAACTGCATTTGCCAGGACCGCGTTCATCTGGTCTCCCCAGGATGTGGAGAGTCTCCGGAACACGGCCACTAAGTCAGAGGCGAGGATGTCCTTCTCGGCATCCGAGTGCGCGCCGAGGATGTTCCACCCGGCGGAGGCCTCCGGATCGGCCGGGTCCAATAGGATTACGTCCTTGACCCGCTCCTCGGGAATCCGCCCCAGCACGTCCTCGATCAGGTCCCCGTGGGGATCGAGGACTCCGACCCCTTCCCCGACTTCGATGTCCTGAAGAATCATCCGCTCGAGGAGCGTGGACTTCCCGGTACCAGTTCCCCCGATCAGGTAGGTGTGCTGGAGCCGCGCCTCAGGCGGGAGATGAACAGGAACCTCCTCTCCGCGATGCCGGGACCAGCCGAGGACCGTACCCGTTCCTTCACGGACCTCTCGCGGAAGGACGATCTCGGGTTCGGGCACACGGATGAGAGCCGGACTCCGCGTCTCCGATCCCGGCAGGCGGAAGAGTGAGGAGAGCTCCGCCAGGGAGAGGATCATCCCGCTTCGCCGGGTAGTGCGCTCCAGGATGTCTTCGATCAGGGCGTTCGAATCGCCCCCGGCGAGAGGTACGAGCTCGTTCCGGTCCGGCGTTCCGTACTGTGCGAGGGCTCCGGTTGCGGCCCGAAGAAGTCTCCAGACGCCATCCTCGGCACCGGAACGGGCCGCCACCCGCAGAACCACGGCGTAAAGGGGATCGGAGCATTTCTCCCGTGCGAGCTCCGTGATCTCAGGAGCGTCCACGAAGAACGGCTCGCCATCTGGAGCGGTCACGGACGCGATCACGCTCGGCGCCCACGGAGATCGGACTTCCTCCGACAGAATTTGTACGAGCGCCACCTCTCCATTTCCCGCTCCCGAAAGAGCGCCCAGGAGAGGAGTGAGCGGATCCGGGCGCGCCTGGAACGTCCGGAGCGGAATCATGAACTCGCGGGCGAGTCCGAACTCCAGGGCGAACGCCGGTGCCCCGGATTCGCCATCCCAGCACTGACGGAGGGGCGCGACTGTCCGAAGGACCGCACCCGGAAAGAAGGCTCGGGCCTGGCTCCGAAGCTGCCCTAGATCCTCACCCGATACGGCGAGCCGGAGCGAGACTCGACCGCCGCCTCCCAAAAGCTCCAGGCTCAGGGGCCCCGTTCCCGCGGATATCGCACGGAGCCAAGCCTCGGAGGTGGCGGGATCGATCTTCGCTTCGGGCGGGACGAGGATCTCGATCTGGGATAGGGGGCCGGTTCGCCGGCGGGGCGAAGACGGTTCCGGCCTTTCCAGTTCCTCCCTGGCGGCATGTTCTTCAGACGGACGACCGATCAGTCCCTCCCATAGTGAGGAGAGGAACGTGGGTTTCCTGGCGTCATCCCGAATCGTGCCGGGTGGCGCGAAATGGCCGAGGAAAGGCGCGAACGGGGGCTCCAGGGCCACCGGCTCCTTGTATGAGCGCCAGCCCCTTCCAGCGAGCTCCCAGGCGTAGAAGTTCGCTGTGAGCGCCTCGACCGTGCTCCGCATGGGTCAGCGCTGGAAGTATTCGCGCTGGATCGGACGGCGCTCAAGCTCCGTGAGGGCCCGGAGGCCCCGGGCGGTAGTGAGGCCGTCGAGGACCTCGATCACCGCACCGTGGATCGCAGTCTGGAACATGAGGGCGGTGTCGATCTGGTAGTACGTGACCGGCTTCAAGAATCGCCGAATCCAGACTCCCACGAACGGAATCATGAGGACGAGCGCGAGTAGGCCGGAGGGTTTCTCTCCGAGCCACCAGGAGATGAAGAAGCCGTCTCCGAAGGGCGCGCCACAGATGTCGAAGATGTACTCACGCCGACGGGCTCTGAGGTACTCGCGCTTGGCGGAAAAAACACCGCCTTCCTTCCAGTCCACGCGA
The DNA here is from genome assembly GCA_040882465.1 of Gemmatimonadota bacterium. Lineage (NCBI taxonomy): Bacteria > Pseudomonadati > Gemmatimonadota > Gemmatimonadota bacterium. Next base: position 29,985 of record JBBEBG010000030.1, on the reverse strand, counting down.
CCAAGCTTGGTATCGGGAAGCTCGCGCCTCCCCACGGCGTTCTCGACCGAGGAGTAAAACTCCATCGGCGAGGCCTGAAGGCCCTCGATGAGCTGATACCAGTGCGAGAAGACGATCGGCGCCGCGGCCATGGACACCTCCCTTGGATATGGGGCGGAAGGCAAACGAGGGAGAATGCGTCCGGACTGACAGGGAGGCAAGTATTATAAGACGTAATCTGTATGGTCCGGGAAATTCAGGAAGCCGCCGCGCTGATGCCCGCCGGGATCTCGTCCAGGGATCCGAGCGTCTCGGCGGAGAATGGCTTCGATGTCTCACCCTCGATCATGAGTTTGAGGTAAACGGAGTACCTGGGGAGGCTCGTGAGATCCGTCGCGTTGAAGGTGGGCGCGAACTCGCGGCCAAGGTATTCGGCGTCCGCCGCTCCTACGCGGAACGAAACCATGGTTCCCACGTTCCCGAAAACGGCATCCCGAACCTCCGTATCCAACTGTCCGAGGTATTGGTGAGCGAGGACCATCCCCACCCGGTACTTCCTGAGTTCTGAGAGCATGTTGGCGAGGGTGAGGGTGGTGAAGGTCTGAAACTCGTCGAGGTAGACGATAAAGTCCCGCCGATTCTCCGCCGGTTGGTTGCTCCGAGACAGCCCGGCCAAAGCGATTTGGGAGAGGAGGAAGGCTCCGATGATCGTAGCCGGCCCCTCGCCGATTTTGCCCTTGTCCAGATTCACGAGGAGGACGCCCCCTCGGTCCGTGAGCTCGCGCAGACGAACGACCCGTCCCGGCTCGACGAAGATCCGGCGGACGAGGGGATTGGTGAGAAGCGCTCCGATCTTATTCTGGAGCGGAGCGATCACCATGGACCTGAAGCCCGGCGTGTACTTCTCGTACTCGTTCGTCCAGAACTCCTTCACGGCGGGGTTCTCGATCTCCTGCACCACGGACTTCCGGTATTCCCGATCAGTGAGAAGGCCGGGAACGTCTCCGAGGGTGCTTCCCGACGTCTCGAGGAGGGTGAAGACGATGTTCCTAAGGATGTGCTCAAGCCGCGGGCCCCAGTCGTCCGGCCAGATCTTTCGGAAGGTTTCGATGAGCCCCGAGGCCGCGAGAGGCCGCATTGCCGCCGAGACGTTCGCGAACGGATTGAAGTGCCAGTCGATGGCGGGGTCGGGAATGTCGAGGACCGTGACTCCTCCGGATCTCTCAGCGGGTATCGCGCTACGGATCTCGGAGAAGAGGTCTCCGTGCGGATCGAAAAGCGCGAATCCCTCTCCCCGGGCGAGATCCTGGAGAGCCATGGTGCGGAGGAGGGTGGACTTCCCCGTCCCGGTTTTCCCGATCACGTAGAAGTGGGAGAAGCGGTCTTCCTGTCGGATGCCGAATGGGGTGTCCGAGTTCCGGTGGTTGGTGCGGGCGAAGTAGGTGATGTGGTCCGGGAAGGATGCCATCGGCTCATGATGCCCGATGGCACCTCCCGTACCCAAGGAGGTCCCACCCGCCGATCGGGAGGAAAAGGTCCGGGAAGGTGGGCCTCGATCGGGGCCAGTGGACTCCTAAGGGCTCTCCTCCCTTCTCATGAGTTTCTCCTCGACTTGTCGTTGATCACGCTCGGACGAGCATCCGGAAGGGTGCATGGAGAGAACTCCACTATCTTCGCAAGTGTGGTCTGGTCAAAACGAGAGTCGATATGCCGTCCGCACATTGCAGAGCCGCTGGTATAGGCCAGTCACGCAAGATTGGATCGGGACAACGTCTGGTAGGCGCGCGACTCCCGGGGGAAATTCAGCCGCCCGTGAGGCGCTGTTGGATCGCGGCATTTATCTCCGCTTCAAGGACTCCGGTAGATAGGCAGGTCCTCTGGTCTAGGACTCGTTGAGTAAGACCACCCTCAAAGCGGTCTGCACGGAATGTTGTGTTGATGCGAATTTCAGGCTGCGGTCCGGTGTTCGTGATCAGTACGTTTATGCGAGTCTCATAGTTGCGGAAGGAGTTGGCAACGCCCGCACTTCCGCAATCAGCATACTGAGCTGCTTCTGTCAAACCCGTCCATTCCGTGGCGATCGTGCCTGAATTGCGGTCCGTGGAAGAGGCTGGAAGATTTAAGGCAGCTAGTGACTGTACCGTTGCAGTGAATACCTCTTCCGTGGTCGCACTGGGCACCGGAAACGAGTTTACAATGTCTCTTTGCTGCGGAGCACTCGCACAGCCGACGATAACGGCGGGTAGGACCAACATCGATATTGCCGATTGACTACGCATAGCGCCTCCGACATTCATGAGTGGACATCTGCAGCCAGTGACGTTGGTGACCTTCCCAGGAAAGGTCGTCCGTGACGACGGCCTGCGGAGCTTGAGAGTCAGCACGATTCACCGAGGTTGGCCCATCTTCTCGGCTATCTTCGTGGCGATCATCTCGGCGTGCTCAGCCATCACCTCCTTCCGGAGGTGCCATCCTGCGTGGCCCACCGCGACGGCCCAGAAGAACGGAGCGATGAAGGCTCCCACGAGGGAGACGAGAAGGATCACAGCGGTCCCGTAGATGAGGCTGTTGAGAACAAACGCGCCCCAGCTCTTCCGCATGACGAAGTAGAGGGGCGAGACGAACATGATGGCGAGGTACTTCATCTCGTTCGTTTCTCCATGATGGACGAGGGACCCCGGAACCGCTGTCCACGCCGTTGCGTCGGAAAGCTTTTCGGAGGTATGCTTCCCAGTGTACCGAACCAATATTCGCACAAGATTCGCACAACCTAGGAACCGAGCCGGCGGGTGTCAATGCCGGCTAGATCCGATGTTGGCATCGCAGGAATCCGGAGGCTCGCCAAGAAGCGGGTCGAGGAGACCTCGCTACGAGCTGTGGCAGCCGAAGTTGGCATGAGCTACAGCGGGCTTCGGAGTTTCCTTGAGGGGAGGGAACCGTATCGCGGGACGCGGATGAAGCTCATGGCCTGGCATGCGCGAGTTCAACACCCCACCGCGGAGTCCATCAGCACCGAGGCCGTGGAGGAGGCCCTCGCCCTGCTCGGCCGGTATCTCGCATCGCTTCAGGACTCCAAGATCCGCGGCACGGTGTCCGCCGAGCTCATGAGAGCGGTCCTGATTGGCCTTGAGGGCCCGGTTCTGGCGGAGGTGTCCGACGCAATCCGTAAGGTGCTGAAGGAACACCTAGGCCCTCGACGACGTTGAGGACTCCGTTGGATAGGTGCGGCGCCGTCCCATACAGACATGGGCTATACGGGGAGGGGAACCACATCCTTCCTGGATGGACCGCCACCACACGTTTCCCGGGAAGTACGTCGCTTTGGTACAGGGGCTTCCGCGCGGGCAAGAACTCCTTGATGCGCTGATCGAGGACTTGGAAGGTCCGGGAGGGGTTCCCGTGGAGGATCTCGTGTCCTGGTGGAAGCTCGTGCTCATCGCCTACGCGGGGACTCCCACCAATGACGTCGCTAATTGGATTCTGAAGGGTGAAGCGTAGAGCGACTTCTTGCCTCGGGGGGCCTCACCCCTTCCTTTCGGGAACTGATGGGCGTCTCCGGACGGTGCTACGATGACCAGCGTTTCGACGAGAACGCGCAAATGAAAAGGACCCAGCCCGGCGGGTTGGGTCCTTCAGGATCAGTACTCCTCCGGGAGGAGGATGGTCGTGACCGACCGATCCCATTCCGTGATGATCCAGAACTTCACCTCGGTGGAGGTGCGATATGAGGAGAGAAGGCGTCCACCACAACGGAGAGCGCGGTCGTTGGATTCGCGGTCTTCGGGATCCAAGTCTCCCCAATCAGCTACGGCGTGGCGGGAGAGGGATTCAAGTACGTCGACTGGAGGGAGGGAGCACATGGCTCCTGGGGTGATGAGCGTCCGTCCGAGCGATACCTGGGCTCTCACTTCACGCCTTCCTGCGTGAGCGAGTACCACTTGGACTCGTTCACGATCAGGAAGTCCAGGACTCGGATGCCCATGATCTTCCCGGCCTCGGTGAGCTGCCGGTAGACCGCTCGGTCTTCCGGAGAAGGTTCGAGTTCTCCGGAGGGATGGTTGTGTCCGATGACGATGCAGTCGGAGTTCGCGAGCACCGCCGACTTGAACACCTCGCGGGGGTGGACCAGAGCGGAGGAAAGGCAGCCAATGGAGATCGTTTCGATCGCCACCGGCCGATGCTTCGTGGAAAGATGAACCACCACGAAGTGCTCCCTGTCCTTTCGTCCGATGAACGAGGTAATGAGCCGGGCCGCCGCTTCGGGACCGGTCACGCGGTCTCCGTGCTCGGCCACGGAGGGTGGGAGCTCGGTGGAGTAGAGGACTACCCTTGGTGGTGGACTTACCCTCGGGGCCGGCGCCCTTACGAGTTTCTTCTTGCTGGCTGGCATTTCGGTGTCTCCTTCCGGGGATCATCCCGGTGAATACGAAACGCCGTCCGTGGGCTCTCGAATGAGCGGGCCTAGGTACGGCGTTCGCAGGAAAGAACGGGTCCGTCCACGGTCATCCGTGGACGCCCGATGCCAGCGTATCAGGGGTTAGATAGGAGGCAACGGAGGACGTTTCCGACGGTAGAGGCGGCTTCCTCTCCCCCTGCGGCCTTGTCCCTGTTATCTCCGTACGGCTCGCCTCATGCGGCTACTACCGTTGCGCTTAGCCCCAACGGAGGGCGCCGCGGTGACCGTTGAACACGCAGCACCGGTGAGAGCGTTACGATCGTTCGTGCAAGTCAGACGCTTCTCTGAACAGCGTTTGTACCGGTGCCCGGCGCCATTCCTATTGTCCGGGAGAGCCACGTACCAGCGCCCTTCATCCTTGACACCATGTCAGTATCTTGTCAGTATTAACTCGTGACGACACTGGATCGCTCAACCCGGCGGGCGTCGATCATCCTCATGCTCCGAGCTTCGGAGTCTCTGACCGCCGAGGCTCTGGCGACTGGCCTCGAGGTCACCGTGCGCACAGTCTACCGGGATATCGATGCCCTCATCGATGCCGGTGTCCCCATACGCGGGGTGCCGGGACCCTCGGGGGGCTACGAGCTAGTCGAACACTACCCGGTCGACCCTTTTGTCTACGTTCAAGCCGACCTGCCTCAGTCCGTTGCCGAAGGATCGTCAGAGGTGAACCGAGCAATTACAACGGCCACTGAACTTCTCTCCCGGTCCATGCCAGGGCCCCAGGGGGAACTGGTTCGCCGAATCAAGGACCGCTTTCTCTTCGACACTTCTGCTTGGCTTTGGCGCGACTCGAGCAGCCCAAGCTTCGGAACTATCAAACAGGCGGTCCTGAACGACCGCACGATGGATCTCCTCCATATTGATCGGGCCGGGACGGAAGCGTCGAGCGAGGTGGTCGATCCCTACGGTCTCGTGTGGCGACAAGGCCATTGGTACCTCGTGGCGTTTTCGCACAAGTCAGGGGAGTTCGCGCGATATCGCATCTCGCGAATCCTGGCCGCGAAGTCCACCGGAAAACAGTACGCGCGCATCCCGGGCTTCGATCTGACTGCTATGTGGGCGGATCTCCTCGACAGCTTCGGGCGTGGTGACCGCATGGTTCGGCTTCGGATCGACTCGCCGGCTACCCACGACTTCGAGTCGTTTGGTTGGAAGCAGGACCAGGTGATCCACAGGCACGACGACCACTGGATTGTCGAGATGCCGGTGGACTCGGACGAGTGGCTCATTCCGTTGGTCCTGAGCTACGGGGGGTTGGTTCGCGTCCTCGAGCCAGACTTGCTGCGAGCACGCGTCGTAAAGGCTCTCGAGTCTGCTTTGACCACGCATCGTTCGCCGCCGCAACGGGCCTCACGGCAGGACGCGCCTCCTCGTTGCAAGGACTTGGACGAGTGATTGAACGCGTCGTGTTCTTCCAACCGCGCACCTTCGCCGCGCGAAACTACCTCAACAGCTCGGGTGACGAGCAGGTCTGGACGCCCTGGTTCGCGTTGATGCTGGCGCCAGGAGCACAGGAATCCGGTCTTCGCGTAGAACTCCTGGACGCCCGTGTCTCGGACGACTGGCGGGAAAGGGTGCGCGGCCTGGGGAAGACCGACCTGCTCGCGGTAAGCGTGATGACCGGACACGCGATCACCGACGCGCTGGCCGCCACTCACGAAGCGATCGACGCCGGAGCTCGGGTAGTCTGGGGCGGCCCACACGTGACGCTCTTTCCGTCCGAAACGCTTCGAGAAGCACCAATCAATGCGGTGATTCCCGGGTTCGGCGCTGCGGCATTCGGGGGCCTTGCGGCCGCCGCCGCTCGCGGCCCCTGGCCCTACGAGCAGCCCAAGACGATCCAGTCAGGAGTATTCCTTCCCCTCCACAACCGACAGGCTCGGTCCACCACCACGATCTCCGCCCTCGACCTCATCGAGGACTGGGCTCCGTACGTGAACTCGGACGTCGCCATCGCCGAGCGCACCGTGAACCTCATCACGTCTGAGGGATGCGCCAGGGCATGCACGTACTGCTCAGAGCCTCAGACCTCGTCTCGTCAGTGGATCACGCACGAAGTCGAGAGCTCCATCGAGATCGCGAAGGCGATCCGCGACAGAGCTGGTGCCGACGGCTTCAAGCTGCACGACCCGAATTTCTTCCATGATCTCGACCGTGCGTCGCTCTTCGCTCGTCGTTTCGCCGAGGAACTTGGGCTGCCCTGGGCCGCGACCCTACATCCGGCCGATCTGTCCGCCATGCCCGACTCGAAGCTGGCCGAACTAGCCGACCTCGGCCTGGCGCGAGTACTGGTCGGCCTCGAGAGCCCGGATACGAAGATCGTCCGCTTGGCCGGGAAGAGATACGACCCGGCGCATATCCCCGAGTTAGTTGAACGGCTCGCGACCGCCGGTATTCGCGGAATGTTCACCTTCATCGTCGGATGGCCAGGCGCGGACCCCGGGCATTACGAGAGGACGTACGAGTGTGCGCGCGCCGTGCGTGGGACGTGGTCTGAGCACCAGGCGAAGGTGCATTTCCTCGAGCCGTGGCCCGGAACACCGATCTTCACGCTGATACAGCGCGAGGGTTTCGTCGCGCCCCGGACCCTGAACGAGTGGGCTAAGATCGACTATTACCAGGCACGCTACGCATCCATTCACGACCCGGGCCAGGTGGACCGGGTTCGGGAAGTGAACCGGGAGCTATCGCCCTATGTCGACGCGTAGCCCCGATCCGATCTATCTGCGCGCCTCCGTGGCGAACCAGTGCAATCAAAACTGCTGCTACTGCCCGAAGAAAGAGGGGATGGAAAACCGCGTTCCCGCTGCCCTAGCCGGCCAGAAGCTCACCTCGGAGGAGTACGTTCAGAACCTTGAGCACATCGCGAGGAACGGAATCCGTGGCGTCTCAATCACTGGGGGCGAGCCGACTCTTAATAGGGATCTCCCGAGGATCGTCGAAGCCGCTGCGGGGATCTTTGAACGGGTCGAACTGACCAGTAACGGCTTCGCTCTCCTGCGAATGCTTCCCTCACTGGCCCCGAGCCTGGACCTCCTGAAGATCTCGGTCGACACCGCCGACCCGTACGTCAACGCGTCGATCACGAACGGCAAGGTCACAGACCTCCAGCGGGCGATGGACTGCGTCACGGAGGCATGCAGGCTTGGGCTCAACGTCGGCATCAACGCGGTCGTCATGAGGTCGACACTCGGCGGGCTGGATGAGGTAATGACCTTCGCCCGTCGCACCAACGAACTGGGCCACAGCGGTCAGGCGTACGTCAGCCTTCTCGATTTCTACTACTCCCCGGAGCGACGAGAAATCTGGGAACGTGAGTTCGTTCCGATCGGCCACCTGGCGGACGATTTCGAAGAGCGCTTTGGCGCGAGGGGCATCCAGGATCGCTTCGGGTGCACGTTCTTTTGGTTTGATGCGGAGGGTGTCGAGGTACGCTTCAAGGACAGCCTTGGCGCGACGCATCGTGCGCCCAAGTGCCGTAGATGCCCGCACTATTGTCAGGAGGGCATCTACGGCCTGAAGCACTCCGTCGAGGGATGGGTGACCTCTTGCCCCAACGGCGAGCCAAGCCTTGGCGCCCTCCTCGCGCCTGGCCTCCGGCCTGAGGAGGCGGACGCGCTGCTCGCCCCATTGATCCGGGATATCGCAGATGCGGTGTCGGACCGGACCTCATTTTCTCAAATGGTGAAGACGCACGGCCTTCATCCGGATCTTACGTTGGACCGGACTGAGTCGACCACCACAGGACTGCGGGTTCTCCCTTGAGACGGTGCATCGTTATTGGAGCCTCCGGCTTCCTCGGGCGACACCTCCTCGACCTTGGGGACGGATGGCAAACAGTCGGCACCGCTCTATCGCACCCCTCGCCCGGGCTCATCCAGCTTGACCTTACGCGGTTCGATGACCTCAAACGCTGCCTCGACGGCTTACAACCCGACCTCGTCATATATGTCGCCGGCCTCACGTCCGTTGACGAGTGTGAGGCGGATCCGGACTTGGCGGAGCTCCTGAACGCGATAGTTCCGGCTGAGATCGCGGAGCGTCCCGGCTGCCGATTGCTCTATGTATCCACGGACTACGTGTTTGACGGACGTCAGGGGCACTACGCTGAGGATTCCAGTGCATCACCCATCAACGCCTATGGCGCCTCCAAGGCTCGCGGGGAGAAGCACGTCCTCTCAGTGAACGAAAGCCACCTCGTGCTGCGAGTATCCGGACTCTTCGATTCTGAGGGAACACGAGAAGGGTTATTTCCCCGCCGGCATGAACGTCCCGACGACTACGTCGACACCAACCGGATCTCCTCACCCGTGCACGTCGAGGACGTTCGTCGTGCTGTGCATCTCGTAGTGGCCGGGGGTGTCGGAGGTATCTGGCACGCTGGAGGACCGGACGCCCTATCGCGGTATCAATTCCGGCAGATCATCGCACTCCATGATCTCGCGATCGCATCCGCGCGCCCCAAGACCTATATAGCCCACGAGGTTCATCCACGACGGCCCCTGAACACGTCCCTTGCATCGCCGCGCCTGCAGGGGCTCGGTTGGCGAGCAGGACGTGTTTTGGAGTGGTTCCCGCCCCACGCGATCGGCCGGTCGCTCCGTCGTGGAGTGTGATAGAATGACGACCGTGACGACGACATCGAAAAGAGATCCCGGCCCGCGACCTCGGCCGACATCGCAGGCGCCTGTCGCCTACGATGTCGTGACCAGAGGAAAGCTCTTTCCTCGGCCACCGTTTCATTTCGATGGGACCTTCGAGAAGCCCTCTCATTTCCCCACGACACTCACGCGTTGGGCGCCAGGCACTTTTCATCAGAGCATTCGCATCAACGGTCAGCTCATCGGCTTGAAGCTCTCCGACTCGACAAGTGGCGTCCGCCCGAGCATCGCGGTGAGCATGTTCTTCACTCGGGCGCTGACGCGCGACGAGTCTGAACTAGTGTTACAGGAGCTGACTTTTCGATATGCGCTGGCTGAGGATCTTTCCGCTTTTCGAACGCTCGTATATGCACAGAAGATGACCACCAAGACCGTATTCCGTCGCTGGATGGGAACGAGGGCATCGACTCCGTACTCTCTGTATGAGCTGCTGGTCGTAGGCCTGGTTCTTCAGAATACTCACGTGAGACGATCGGTTCAGATGCTGGCCGCGTTGCTAGACGCATTCGGTCAGCGGCTGCTGTTCGACGGGGTAGCGCTTGACGCGCTGTGGCACCCGCAGCAACTGGAGGACGTCGGAGAGGAGGAGTTGAGAGAGCTACGGATCGGGTACCGCGCAAGGGCGCTCAAGCGTTTTTCCTCACAGTTCGCCGCAGGGGCAATTGACGAGCGAGCACTACGCGAGCTGGATGACGATGAGCTCAGAGCCAACCTCCTCACGATTTATGGAGTGGGCCCGGAGACTGCTCGAATCTTGCGATCAGAGGCCTTCCATCGTCCCGCGGCCTTTGACCACCTTGCCCCATGGCAACAGAAGATCTACTCACGTCTGCTCTACGGAGAGGACGGAGTCTCCGCTCGCCGGATCCTACGGGATGTGAGGAGGACCTTTGGCCCCTACGCGGGCCTCGCGACCCATGTCCTTTGGGAAGATCTCTTCTGGCGGCATAGGAAGGCAGCCATTCCGTGGCTCGCCGCGGAGCTACGCTTGTGACAGGCGTCAGGAACTAAGACGATCCGATCAAACCAATCCGCATCGAGGAGGCCAAGTGCTGAAAAGGATTGATGCCGTCGTGCTGTTCGTGAGCGACTTGGATGTGTCCAAGGCATTCTACCGTGACCAACTCGGCCTCAAGCTAAAGATGGAGGCCGAGGGATTCGCTGAGTTCGAGCTCGACAACACGACCATCGGACTCTTGAGCGTTTCGATCGCACAGAGCCTAGTGCCCAAAGATCTCGTCACCACGGGTGGCGCGCAGCAGGTTCGAGGCCAGCTCGCGGCCTTCGTCGATGATGTGCGAAAGACGCACGAGGAACTGGCCGGACGCGGAGTGCCGTTCGTGAAGAAGCCTTCCGATCAACCATGGGGCCAGCGTACTGCGAACTTTGTTGACCCAGACGGTCACCTCTGGGAGATCTCTCAGTGGTTGCGCTAACAACCCTTTGGACGGATGGCTCCGGCTGTGAATGAGCCGCCGTCGGCCTTCTGCCAGACCACCGTTCGTGATGTCTTACGGGAGGTCCAGGTGCGGCTCGAACGAGTGGCCGGGTTCGAAACTCACGCCACGTACGCTCGCCTGCTCGTCTCGGCCGCGCTCGCGGTCGAGCCCGCCGACGTTCACCCTCTCGACGCCGAGGTCTTGTCGACGAAGGGCGCTGTCCTGTTGGAAGACTACTTTTCTCGATCGCCGCTGCCTCCGGTACCGCTGTATCTTGGATACTGCTACGTCGGGGGCGTGCGGCTCGCCGTCTCGGAAGCAACTTTGATCCCGGGCAGCGAGACGGAGCGGATGTTCGACGTCGCGACAGAGCTTGCATCGCGCATCGACGCCCGATTGATCGCAGAAGCCGGAACCGGGTGTGGCAAGATTGCGATTGTGCTGGCCCGCCGCCTCCCAAAGGCGGCGCTCTACGCGACTGACTGCGCGTCCGACGCCTTGGACATCGCCCGGCGGAACATCGCCACCCATGGGCTGGAGGACCGCATCAAATGCTACCATGGAGATTGGCTGGACCCGCTCCGAGCCGATGGGCTCGGGTCATCCATCGATCTCATCGTCAGTAACCCGCCCTACTGCGAAGAGCGAAGTCTCGCCGAGTTGCCGTCAGGATTCGCCACGTTCGCCCCTAGACTCGCGATAAACGGCGGCAAAGATGGTCTCGCGTGTCATCGGGCGATAGTCAGCTCTGGCCTGGAGTTCCTGCGCGCAGACGGGTGGCTGCTGCTGCAAACAGATGAAGGCCAGACGAGCAATGTCGCCGACTGCATCCGCCACGTTGGGGGATTCGGGGAACCGCGTGTCGAGCGCGGATCCAGGGGCACACCGCGTTTTGTTTGCGCGCAGCGGCGCGCGGGGTGACCAGTGGGCCCGACATGCTGAGCCAGGCAGCGATCTCACCTCCGCCCCTTCGACAGGTTGATGAGTTACCGGGCGACGCGGGTGCCCGCGTCCAAGTCGGCGGTCGGATCACTGCTCTCGTCGATGAAGAGAACTTCGAGCTCTCAGACGGCACTGGGTCCGTACTCATACGAAACATCGGTGGCCGATCCGCGGCGCCCCGCGTAGGGGACATTATTGTCGCCACGGGCAAGATCGATCGCAGCTCGGGTGAGATGGCCATCGCCTGCACTCAAATAGAGATCAAGGTCCGTCCAGATCGTCCGCTACCTTCGAGAGAGGATTGGCTTGGTCACTCTCCGCAGCACCGCTACCGACACCGAGAAGTCGACTTCCTGCTAACGCCCGAGTTGCGCGGAAACCTTGTCGTACGCGCCAAGGTCATCCGTGCGCTTCGCCAGGTTCTCGATGCGCGGGGGTTCTTGGAAGTGGAAACACCGATCTTGCTCCGTGCCCCCGACGTGGCCCCTGTATCTCACTTTGTAGCGTCACATTCCACGAGCCAGCTCTATCTCCGTATCTGTCCGGAGTCATACCTCAAGCGCCTCGTGGTAGGGGGCTTCGGTCGCGTGTATGAAATCGGCAAGAGCTTCCGGTACGAAACGGGATCTCACCAAGGCTTGCCAGAGTTCACGCTGATGGAGTGCTACCAAGCATTCGCAGAATATCAGGGGATGGCGGCGCTTACAGAAGAGCTAGTCGCGAGCGCGGCTGAGGCAGCGCTCGGCCATTCGTTGATTCAGGTCGACGGCCGCACAGTTGATCTCCGCAGGCCATGGAAGCGCGTACTGCTGCGAGAGGCTGTGTTAGCCAAGACGGGACTCGACATCCTGAATGCGAACGAGGACAAATTACGTCAGCTGCTGGGAGCCGCGGGGTCGCATCTCTCGGGGGCAACACCGCGTTGGACACTGATCGACAAGGTGATCGAGGCTCACGTTCAGCCTGACCTAACGGAACCGACGTTCCTAATGGATTACCCGGTCGAGACCATCTGTGCGGCAGCTCGGCACCCGGAGGACCCCAGAATAATCGAGCGATTTGAGGCGTATGTCGGTGGCGTGGAGATCGCGCACGCATTCTCGGAACTTACGGATCCGACGGACCAGCGGAACCGAATGGTTGACGTTCTAGATGCCAGAACCAGGGCTGGAGAAGAGCCAGGTCCTCTAGCAGGTCGCTGAAAAAGTCCTGATTCAGCGGTGCCGGATGGAGGGTCGGGAAGGTAAATTTGGAGGTCCTTCCTCGTGGCCTTCATCGTGGAGCGTCTCGGATGCGCGGCAAGCCGGATTACCAGTCGCAGATCTACTACGCGATCGACATCGAGTCCTGGATACCGACGGATCACCCGCTGCGTGCCGTGAAGGCGCGGGCGGACGAGGTGCTGGGCTCGATGCGGCGGGATTTCGACAAGGCGTACGCACGGATGGGCCGGCCCTCGATCCCGCCGGAGATGCTGCTCAAGGCGCTCCTTCTGCAGGCGCTCTACTCGATCCGGTCGGAGCGGCAGCTGGTCGAACAGGTCCAGATGAACCTGCTCTACCGGTGGTTCATCGATCTGTCGCTGGACGGGACCGTATGGAACGCGACGACGTTCACGAAGAACCGGGAGCGCTTCGAGTCGCACGGACTGCTTCGAACCTTCTTCGACCGGGTCGTCGAGTGGGGGTATGCGAAGAACTGGGCCTCGGAGGACCACTTCACGGTAGACGGGACGCTGATCGAGAGCTACGCCTCGATGAAGAGCCTGCGACCCATCGGGTCCGGGGCGGAGCGGGTGAGCGACGACTCGGAGGATGACGATCCGGGGAACCCGACGGTCGACTTTCGCGGGGAGCGGCGCAGGAACGCGACGCACCGTTCGCTGACCGACCCCGAGGCGCGGCTGGCCCGCAAGGGGTCGGGACGGGAGGCGAGGCTGTCGCACTCGGCGCACGTCCTGATGGAGAACCGGTCCGGGCTCGTCGTGGACGTGAGCGTGAGCGAAGCGAACGGAAGGGCCGAACGCGTCGAGGCGCTCCGGATGGTGAAACGGAGTCGCCGTCGTCACGGGCTTCGGATGAAATCGCTCGCGGCCGACAAGGGATACGCGGCAGGCGCCTTCCTTCACGAGTTGGAGAGCGAGGAAGGCGTCGTTCCACTCATCCCGGTCCCGCAGGGACCCATCCGTGGAACGGGGCCGGAGGCCGAGGCTCGCCGCCGTGCCCGACGACGTCAGGGGACGCAGCGCTACCGGGTCGCGCAGCGGATCCGAAAGCGCGTCGAGGAAGTGATCGGCTGGAAGAAGACCGTTGGTGGGCTCCGACGAAGTCGCCACGTCGATCGCTGGAAGATCGAGCAACAGGCCCTCATCGTGAACGCGGCGTACAACCTCCTCCGGATGGTCCGGCTCGAGGCGTGCGCCCAGGCCGCCTGAGGGCTTGTGCAGAGGCCGAAAGCCCCGTTCGCGGGGCTCCCGGAGGCCCCGATCGGGGGCCATCCAGGGCCTGGTCGTGTCGTTCGCCTGCATCTCGATCCGCTGAGAAGGTCCGTCAGACCGTCGCCGACAGTTTTTTCAGCGGCCTGCTAGACGAAGACTTTCTGCATGCGCTGGAGCACGGACTTCCGCCTACGGGTGGACTCGGAATCGGCATCGATCGCATCCTCATGCTCCTCATAAACTCATCCATTCAGGACGTTGTCGCGTTCCCCTTCGTCGACTGACGTCCGACCCGACACGATTGGTCGGATCCATCAGCGATCACTTCGAATCCATGGTATGGTGATCCCATGACTCACGACGATGTCCCTACGACAAGTCCCATCACCCCTTCGGACAATGCGTGGCAGGGAGTGCTGATCGAGCAGAGCCTCGCATCATTAGAGTTGCTGGCCGAACTCAGTATTGTCGGCACGGAGAAAGCGACTCTCGAAGGCGAGGAAGCACGCGGCGAGTTCTCTTTTCATCGAGTCGAGGTCGAGAACCGCAACTTGAGTCGCGTCGCGGCGCTGGCTGTCCGCGACTTGCTGCCCACTTGGTATTTCCATCTTGTTCGAGATGGCGTAATGCACGTCTTCTTCAAGGACAGGTTCTTCGAAGCCCACAGAGACGACTCGAAGTCGTTTAGTGAGATCCGAGCGTATGCGATTGCCGTCGGGATCCACGCCGACCAATTGCCGCTTGAGACCCTCATGATAGATCCGTTCGCGTGACGATCACGCCTGGACGCGGATCTATCGCCTGAGTTGGAGCATGATCTTGGCGATGACCTCGCGAACCGTTAGCCGTGAAGTCTCGATGGTTGTCAGGGAGGTGAAGCGGCGATACTCTGCGTCGATCCGCTCTGGCAGGCTTCCTTTCTCGAATGCAAGCCTGTCAGTGGCGTCGCGCTCCCCGCGCCGCGCGATTCGCGCGCGACGCACGTGCTCGTCCGCGGCCGTCAGATAGAAGACAATGTCGGGCCAGCGGATTCCCAATGAGCCGGGATCAATCTGCAATGTCGCGCCAAGCGCTCGATGATACGCCAGGGTCGAATGAATGTACCTTGCGCAAATCACCGTGTGGGAAGAGAGTGTGGTATTTATTACACGTGACGCGTCCGCCACGCCGGTTAGGTGAAAAAGGAACTGTGTGTTCAGGTCGCAGTCAGTTGCCACATAGCGCTTTAAGCGCCTGAACGGCTGCAAGGGCACACCCCACGCCTCCGCCGGCCTGCCATGGGCCCGCATGTGTTTCGCTAGCGCCCGCCCAACGGTTGTCTTACCAACGCCGTCGATGCCCTCAATCGCTATGAAAAGCGGGGGATGTTCGTTCATGTGGGTACCGGTCCAAAGGAAAGGGTAGTAGGCTTTGGGTAGTGCCTCTCCGTTGAGGCTCCAACCCGACGGGTAAGTTGGTGGCCCGGGCTCAACTCGGTCTCGTATTCAAGATCGGCGTAACAGTCTAGGAGACCACGTGAGCGGCCTGAGCCTCACCTCTGCTAGTGTACTGTAACAGTTGGGTATAAGTCAGGAGAGTCACCGTGAGCCTGGAGAGTGCGCTGGGCGAAGCGAGCGATGCTGACGAGGATCTCGTCGGCGGACTTGACCCAGGCATGGGGCTTACCGGTCTCGTTGTGTGAACACTCGGGACGTTGTTGAACTCTCGGATGGAGGCGACGAGCTCGCGCACGCCGCAATGGATGCCGCGACCGCGCTTCTTGGCGGGGAGGGCCGAGAGGCAGTGCTCGACGAGGTTCATCCACGAGGAAAAGGTCGGAGTGTAGTGGACCTGGAAGTGGGGATGGCGCTCGAGCCAGCGGCGGATGAGGGCGCTCTTGTGGGCGCTGGCGTTGTGGCGGATGACGTGGACCTCAAGATATCCTCGGGCACGCCGCGATCGATCTCGTTGAGGACTTCTCGCTCCGGTGCGGCTGGAGGTCGAAGGCGCGCCAAATGCGACTGATGGTCACGTGACTGAAAGCCGTCGCTTTGGCCATGTTGCGAGTGCTCCGGTGCGTGGCGTCAGGGGAGACGAGATCCATCAGGTTCTCACACCGCCAATCTACGTAGCAACAAGGCCACCTCGCGACACAGCCCAACGCGAGGAATCGAACCGTCGCAAAATGCTAGAAGGTGACCTCAGGGTATACGAGAGCCATCAGGTCCTCGTGTAGCTCATGAACCAGGTCGCCCAACTCCCTAATCTCTCCGTGGAGAAGGAATAGGGTGTCAGCGATCCTTATCTTGAGCTCTTCCCTGGATCGTCCTCTATCGTGCGACAGAGTACAATAATCCATGTTCTCAATGAACTAACTAGTAACACGGCCGCCGGCTGGCCGTGTGGTCATCCTATGCGAAGGGAAGGGAGGTCTGAAGGCGGCCGGATCGGACGAATGGACCGAGGTATCGATTGCCAACTGCGATTTGACCATACTCTCCAATTCCGTGAGAATGGGGCAGTCAGCCAAATCAGGAATTCAAGAAACCATGCCATTCAACCCCACACCCGAACAGCAACGCGTCATAGTCCATCCACAAGACCGGCATGCGTGTGTCTTGGCAGGTCCTGGAACCGGCAAGAGCGCAACATTGGTCGCCCTTCTTACGCGAGTGGTGAGTGAAAACCCGAGGTTGCGCGTAGGGATGCTCACGTTCACGCGGGCAGCTACGCAGGAGCTTGCCAAGAAGGTGTTGGAACATGCCGCCGAGGCTAATGTGCGCCCCTCAACCGTGCATTCGTTTGCGCTTTCTGTGCTTGTGAGGAACCCCGGAGCGGCCGGCTTACCGGATCCACTCCGAATCGCCGACGATTGGGAATACACTGAGGTCGTGTTGCCAAGTCTCGCAAGGCGCATGGCCAGTACGCCAACCGAGGTAACAAAGTTGTTCCGCGAACAGGCGGCCAATTGGGAGTCGTTGGTGGAGGGAGAGGATCCAGAAATCGATCCGGGTGTGCGGGCACGATTCCTAGGTGCGTGGATCGAGCATCGCGAGATCTTCGGTTACACCCTCCTCTCGGAACTTCCGTATGCGTTGAGGAGGCTTCTTCTCGATCATCCCGACGCAGAGGGCCTCGATTGGGACCTGCTGATCGTGGATGAATACCAAGATCTTAACGCCTGCGACCTTGAGGTGGCACGTAGACTTGGCGATCGAGGTTGCGTAGTCATCGGGGTCGGCGACGACGACCAATCAATCTATTCGTTTCGAAAGGCAGCTCCTGAGGGGATTCGACGATTCGCAGCGGACTTCGTTGGTGCTGCGCAGTATAGCCTTTCGATAGGACATCGCCTTGGCAACAACATTCTCGAGTGGGCGACCCGTATTATCGATCGAGACCCCGACCGCCCAGCCAAGCCAAGAATGACGCCCGCGGCTCACTGCGTTCCCGGTGACGTCCACTTGCTAGCGTTCAGTTCGCAGTCGCGCGAGGCTGAAGGAATCGCACGAATCGTACGACATCTCATAAGAGAGCGTGGGGTCGCTCCCAGTGAGATCATGATCCTATTGAGGGCTGATCACAACGGAGCGTTTAGTAACCCGATCAAAGAGAAATTGAGGGGACTGGGAATCGAAGTTCAGGACACTTCGGGCGTCAACGCGATGTTGGCTGAGCCAGGAAACCGCCTCGCGATGGAACTCCTGCGTGTCGCGGCGAATCCTGACGACTCGGTTGCGTGGGGTGCTCTGATTCGGATGGAACAAGGACTCGGTGATCGTTTCTTCGATGGGATTTACGAGATGGCGCGCGCACAACGCCTAATATTCTCGGAGGCGCTACGTCACGCGGCAGCTGACGGTTTTGTGGGAATACGTGAACCCGCGCGGCGAATTGCGAACGATCTCGTAACACATGTACGACGGGGGCTAGAAGAATTGGACGTTCCTCCGATGATGCCAGAAGATGGCTGGGGAAATTGGATTACGGGTCGAGCGGGTGCGGGGATTGTGCCAAACCTATCTGATGATCTAGTGGAGACACTGAGGTCACTCGATGAAGTTGTCGAGGCAGACATTTCACTTTCTCGATACCTGGGGCAAGTCGGGCAGTATGCGCGCGACAGAGCATCATCCTCGTCGGATGGTGTACGTGTCATGACGATGAGCTCTGCCAAGGGACTCACGGTGACCGCCACTGTGGTAGCAGCCCTGGAGGATGAGGTCATTCCGAGGCCGAGTGCCGATCTCGCCGAGGAACGACGACTTCTTTATGTAGCCATGACTCGCTCAACGCACTTCCTGTTTTGCACCTGGGCACGCCAAAGAACGGGACCTACCGCTCGTTCCGGGAAGGCACGAGTTGCGATGCGGCGTAGTCTTACGCGGTTTCTTGCAGGGGATACGGTCGAGACGGAGGACGGGGGGCGGTTTGTGGGCGGACTCCCGAGGTAGGTGTCCATAGGACGCCGAATCTCGGCCCTCGAACGTGACCGGGGTAGACATGGGGACATTGGGGACTTCTGGAGGACCTATGCCTCCCGCCCCCTCTCCTTCACCGATCTTTCAAGGGGCTCGGATGGGTTCATCCGAAGAAGGTTGGCCTGATAAGGTCAATGTGATATGGTGGCGAGTAGATGCATGCTCTCAAGGCAGTCTTGCGAGCGAAAGGGCCCCTATCTTGAGGAGGGTAGCACCATGTCAGCTGGTTCATTGAGTCCCGCCACGCTGCGGTGGATTCAGAAGGAGCTCATCCAGCATGCTTGCACCGGAGGCGTGCCTTGTCGTCCAGCACCTCCGTCGGGTCCGGCCGGGGGCCATCAGACGGAAATCGGTCGGGAAGAGCTGAGGTCTCGTATCGAAGCTCTCGATCTCGACTGCATCAAGTTCAAGCTGATGCACCCTACGGAAGGTCGTGGTCTTTCGAGGGAGGAGGCAGATCATCTCGAGATTCTGTATCGCCGTTTCCTCTTCATGGCAGTCTCGGGCGAAAACCCGTTCATGCCGACCATGGAGATCGACGAGGTGTGGCATGCCCACATTCTCGATACGGCCAAGTATCGAGAAGACTGCGAGGCGGCATTCGGGTTCATTCTCGACCACTTCCCGTACTTCGGACTCCGCGGCGAGGAGGACATGCTGAACATGGTCAGGTTGTTCATGGACAGCTGCCGTCGCTACGAGCAAGAGTACGGGGAGCAGTACGCGGAGATGCCTGACCAGCTCCGCCAACTCATTCCGAACCTCGACGATCCGTTTGATTTCTCGGAGCCGGGATTCCTGTCCCTTCCCGAGAGGCCGGGCCTCGAAGTTTCGCTCGCGTAGGTGGCACAGCACCAAGAGGCGGGGGGGGGGGGGGGGGGGGGGGGGGG
>JBBEBG010000030.1:0-10708 GCA_040882465.1 Gemmatimonadota bacterium | reverse complement strand
CCGCCCCCCCCCCCCCCCCCCCCCCCTCTCTCGTTCTCCGGTAGACATGGGGACATTGGGGCCTTCTGGAGGACCTAGGCGGCTCGCTTCTTCTCCTTCACCAACCTCTCAATCTCTCGGATTTCCTGAGCTAGCAACTCGAGGTCCGAGATCTCTTCACCCGAAAAGGTTCGATTACAGCGCACTTGGGTGCACCATTCTGAAATCTGGCCCGCGCCGAACCACTGGCGTAGCGGTTTCCTGGCTTCAATGCTGAGCATTTTCTGGTTCAGGTTGAGGTTCGATCCGGCCGCCAGCACGATTCTCCGCTGAACGTTTTCGTCGCCCAGAGAAAACCACTCGGCGGCTCTGTTGCCGAACGAAAGGATGGTTTTGAGAGGTTCGATCCAGGCTAATTCCTTCGCCACTTTCTCTGCGTTTTCTCGCAGCCGGAGCTCGCGTAGTCCCAGCTCTTGGTTTCGCTTCACGAATTCCTCGTCCGGGAGGAGGTCCCTCACGCGGAGGTCCACGAGATTGGATTTCTCCTTCGCGAGGTCTGCGAGTCCCTTCTGGAGGCTCATTTTTGTCGTCCCATCCACGGTGGCTTTATGGGGCGGATGAAGATCCATTGCCTTGGCCACCTGGGCCTGGACTTTGAGGGGAACCGCGAGGGTCTTTAGGAACGCAAGGATCTGCCATTCGAGGTCGCGTAGGGAGATTGAAGGCTCCCGGCACCGATCCGGTCCGTGTCCGTGCGTGCAGTGGTAGTAAGTGTAGTGATAGCCGTACCTGTTGGTCTTGTGCTCCGCGGTCACGGCTCGACCGCAGGGGCCACACCGGACGAGGCCGGTGAACGCGAACTTCCGTTTTGTCGGCCTCTGGATTCCAGGGTGGCCCAACTTCTCCTGGACGTTGTCGAATTCGGCGATGGAGATCATCGGCTTGTGTTTTCCGGAGTACATCTTCCCACCCCACATGACAATCCCCGCGTAGAACGGGTTCTTGAGCATCGCATACATCACGCTCACGGACAGCGGTGTTCCACCGGAGTTCCTGGATTTCCGGGTCCGAAGTCCCCATTCGTCGTTCGCGATGCGGCGAATCTCCTCTACGGTGTTCGCCCCCTGGATCATGAGGCGCCAGATTTGCTGGACGAGGAGGAACCTCTCCGGGTCCGGGATAATCTCCCGGCTTACGGGATCGTTCAGGTAGCCGATCGGAGGACGTGAAGGAAGCCAACCGTTCTCGGCCTTCGTCCGCATACCCCTTTTCACGTTCTCGGTGAGGGAGTCCACGTAGTACTTGGAGAAGCCAAAGAGGAGGGAGAGCATGAGTTTGCCCTGAGAGGTGTTTTCGAACCCGGCGGTGGCGAAGCGAAGGTCCTTGAGACGTCCGGTATCGAGGAGGTGGATGATCCTTCCGCCGTCCACGGAATTTCTCGCCAGGCGGTCCGGGTGCCAGGCCACGATCCCCTCGGCCTCGCCCTTCTCGATTCTTCCGAGCATCTCCTCGAAGACCGGCCGGCCGGGGGTCTTGGCGCTCATGGACTCCTCAAACACACGGACGATCAAGACTTCTGGCCATGCGGCGGCCAGGCGCTCCATCTCGCGCTTCTGGGACTCAAGGGAGAGGATCTGGCGGTCCTCGGCCTCGCTCGATTTTCGGCAGTATAGGAAGTACTTCATGTCGTGGGCGGTTCTTCGATCTTCGGGGGCACCTCCCCCGGAAGGGGCTGCGAGAGGATCCAGATGATCTCCACCATCCGGACGAGCTCTCCTTTGGCGTCCTCAAGGGAAAGGGTTTCCCCGAACTCCTCCGTCCAGGCGTCCCTGAATTCCCTCACGAGCTTCTCCGGAAGATCCATCCTTCCATTCTGGAGCCTGAGGAAGGCACGGAGGAGGAGGGATGGGTAGACGCCTTGGCGGGAGTCTCATGGACCATCGTGCCATGAGAAGCGCCTTGATGTCGAGGGAGGGGCGTGGCGTGGGTCCCGTCGGCCCCGCCATAAAAGAAAAGGGAGCCAAGGACGAATCCTCGGCTCCCCACCGTCACGGAGACGACTTCGAGAAAGAACGTGCCGGGCCGACGCGGAGCTCCCGCCCGCAGGTGGGGCAGGGCGGGGGCTCGGGCTCCTGGAGGGAGACTCTCCCTTCAGCGAGCTCCGCCTGAAGCCATCCTTCGGCCAGGACCGTGAGGTCCCTGGTCCGGGCTTCGGTGGGACGCATCCCGGTGAGTCGCGCGATGGTGTTCGAGTACCCGAACGGGTCCGGCCATCCGGTGGCTCTCGCCGCCCGGTCCATGGTCCAACCCGTCTCCCGGAGGGTCCGGGTGGTGCGGAGCACTCTTCCGAACGCGAGCACTTGTCTCGGATGTGGGATACCGGCCCGCATGGTGCGTCGACCGAGCGTCCGCCGGCTCATATGGAGGAGCTGGGCAATTCGGGTCACGCTCATCCTTCCGTTCTCGTGCGAGACCTCAAGGAGCCGGCGGAGCAACCACCCACCATCGCACGTGGCCGCGAGTCCGCGGGACTGCAGATACCCTACCACCTCTCCGACCCAGTCTTCTTGGGAATCCGGAGTGGCGGTCGCTCCGTTTCGGAGACCATCGGTCATGGGAATCATCATCCTTCCTCCATCTGGGCGTTTCGTGACCGGCGCCGAGGGTGTTCGGCGCCACCCGCATTGTCCCAGAGCGGGGAGAGGAGCCCAGGCGGGCGATTCCGCTGGAAACGTCGGGATGACCCGTCCTACTGCGAGCGTGATCGGGGTGGGGGAGCGAAACGCGGTGGGGAAGGGAAGGGCGGTTCAGCGGTGCGAAGCACAAGGAGGGGCGAACGTGCCGTACCGGGAAGGCGAAACGGACGGAAATGATGAAACAGCCCGGCTTCAGCCGTCCGCACGCCTTGCTACGATGGCGGGATGTCCCCTACGCCTACATCTCGGAATGGTCCTAAGCCGATCCTCTCCGCCGTCCTCGAGGACGGCGTCCTAGTCGAAACGATCTATCGTCCGAAGACCGGGAAGACGGCACTTCTGCGCTACGATCGCGGAGAGATTTCAGAACACGACACCCTATCCCTCCCCCGCCTCGGGCGCGTCGCGCCCTACGCCGCCACAAACAACCTACTGGAACACCGGGTCCTTCTGCTTCCCTCCAGCGCGACCGAGTGTGGTACGGTGACCGAACTCCTCTCCGAGGTCCGCGCCTTCATCCACCGCTACGCGGATCTCGGGGACTCCTTCGAAGAGGCGGCGAGCCTCTACGTGCTCCTCTCCTGGGTCTACGACGCGTTCTCGGAGCTCCCCTACCTGCGGCTCAAGGGCGACTACGGAAGCGGAAAGACCCGGTGTCTCCAAACGATCGGCTCCGTAGCCTACAAGCCGATGTTCGCGAGCGGCGCCTCGACCGTCTCGCCCCTCTTCCGGATGCTCGACTCGATCGAGGGCACCCTCGTCCTCGACGAAAGCGACTTCCGGTTCTCGGACGAGCGGGCCGAGATCACAAAAATCCTGAACAACGGAAACGCGCGGGGATTCCCCGTCCTACGAAGCGAGGCCACCCCTCAGAAGGAGTTCAACCCGACCGCATTCAACGTCTTCGGCCCGAAGATCATCGCCACGAGAAAGTCCTTCGAGGACCGGGCGCTGGAGAGCCGCTGCATCACCGAGGCGATGTCCGGAAGACCTCCTAGGGCGGACATCCCTCTGAACCTGCCTCCAGCGTTCCACGAAGAAGCTCTGGAGATCCGAAACCGGCTCCTCATGTACCGATTCCGGATGAGGAACGCTCTTCCCTCAGTGTCTGTGGCAATAGACGAGTATCTGGAGGCCAGGGTGGCGCAGGTCTTCGCGCCGCTCCTGGCCGTCGCACCGGACGAGAATACCCGCGAGCGGATGCGAGACCTCGCCCGCCGGACGAGCGGGGAGCTTTCTGCGGAGCGAAGCGCCAGCGTGGAAGCGCAGGTTCTTGGTATCATTCATGAGATGGACCGCGACGGAGTACCTCTCCGGGTGAAGGACATCGCGGCCCGATTCTCCGAACGACACGGCTCGGACTACCGGCACGAGGTGAGCGCCCGCTGGATCGGGGCGCAGCTCCGCGGCCGTCTCTCCCTCACGCCCGTGAAGTCTCACGGGACGTTCGTCATTCCGGACTCGGACCGCCCCCGGCTGGCCGACCTCTACGAACGATACAGCGTCGGGGGGATGCCACCTGACGATGGCGGATGACCAGGGAAAGGATCGCTCTCCCCCTCCTCCGAACGTCCCCGAAGTCCCCACATCCACCCGGAATCGCGAAATCCCGACGCAAATGGCGGATTCGCCCGCCTCGGCTCTTTGAAAATTGGCCGGTACGCTAAACCGACCCACCATGAACCCCGAACCCCTGAGGACCTATTTGAGGACGAATCGCAAGAAGAGCTGCCTCTCCCAGGAGGAGGTGGCCTTCCTTCTCGGCGGGTTCACCGGGGACACGGTGGGAAAACACGAAAAGGGCGACCGCCTTCCCGCCCTCAAGACCGTCCTCGCCTACGCCCACATCTTCGGCACCGACGTTCCGGACCTCTACCGGGGACTCTCCCACGAGGCCCGGAAGACGGTGGTGAAGCAGGCCAAGGCCCTGCGCCGAAGCCTGAAACGGAAGCCCCAGGACGAACGGATTCGGAGGAAGCTTGAGCATCTCGAAAAGCTCCTCGGGGAGGCTGCCCATGATTAGCTAACTCACATCACCAACATGAAGAAGATCCATCCTTATGCACGCCTGATTTCCATCGTCCCGACCCGGAAGGGGTTCGCGTTCGCGGTTCTGGAAGGCCCACGGAGACTCCTCGATTGGGGGAGCGCCCGGGTCTGGGCCGAGAACGACAAGGAGTTCCTCGCCCGGGTCGAGGGGCTCGTCCAGAAGTACCGAGCGGTCCAGCTCGTGCTTCAGGAGACGTCGGACCGGCGGAATTCTCCGGTGGCGATTCGCAGGCTCAAGAAGCTCGTGGCCTATGCCGCGAAGAACGGCCTCGGGCCACTCACCGCATCCAAGGCCGAGATCCGGAAGACCTTTTCAACAGCGGGATCAAAGAAGCGGGAGATCGCCGCCGGAATCGCCGAGATCTACCCGGAGCTCGAACCCTTCCTGCCGCCCGAGCGGAAGCCGTGGCACAGCGAGCACGACCGGAGCCATGTGTTCGACGCCGTTGCCCTTATCCTCACGGTGGTATGGAGGGAGGCGGGGTGAGTTGCAGTCGAAACCAGAGGAGATATCCTTTACCTTCATCGCAAGCATAGGCACGAGGATCAGAGAGCAAGAGGATCTGATTGAGCCAGACGAGGAAGTCCAGGAAGAAACGGCCTGACGCTGGAAGCAATACCCACACGGTTGCTACCGCGGCCCAACCCGCGCCAGCCGTCACCGTCGAGGGAATCTTGCGTGGAACTGCCCACGCTCTCACGATCTTCAGGCCCGCGACCATCGCGGGCTTGAAAATCTTCCTGAAACGCGGTAGGCCCTACCTGACCTGCTACGCTAGCGGCAAAGAGCGCCCTGCCAAGCCCGAAGAGATCGTCCGGCAACTTTTCCTCAAGATGCTGATGGACGACTACGGCTATCCCGCCGGGCGTATCGCTATTGAGAAGCCGGTGCAGATGGGGTCCAACGTCCACGACAAACCGGCGGACATCGTGATATGGGACAAGGACGACCCCACCGCCGCATACATCATCGTCGAATGTAAGAAGCCTAGACGGTCGGACGGCCTGGAACAACTCAAGAGCTACTGCAACGCGGAGGGTTCGCCTATCGGCGTGTGGACCAACGGCGGCGAAACCATCCACCTGCACCGCCGCAACCCCAACTACTACCAAAATCTTCCCGACATCCCTCTTGCGAGTCAGACTCTATCCGAACTGCTGGACGAACGCTGGACGCTGCACGACCTAGCCGAACACAATGTACTGGTCAAAGAGCAAACGACGTTGAAGAATATCATCCTGGACATGGAAAACCTCGTCCTGGCTAACGCGGGCGTGGATGCGTTCGAGGAAGTCTTCAAGCTGATCTATGCCAAACTGTACGACGAAGCCCAAGCTGCCCAAGGCGGCAAGCAGAAGCGCTACCTCCAATTCCGCGTTGGCGGCGCCACCCCCAGCGAGTTCAAGCAGAGGATCAACGACCTTTTTGACAAGGCCAAGGCCAAGTGGCCCGGCGTGTTTCTGGAAGGCGAGCGCATCGACCTGACCCCCGAGCACCTTGTCACCTGCGGGTCATACCTCGAAAACGTCAAGCTGTTCAACAGCAACCTTCAAGTCATCGACGAAGCCTTCGAATATCTGTCCGTCGAGGTCGGCAAAGCCAAGAAAGGGCAATATTTCACCCCGCGCCATGTTATCGATATGGCCGTGAAGATGCTAAACCCCCTTATCGAGGAATATGTCATCGACACCGCCGCCGGTTCCTGCGGCTTCACCGTCCACAGTATCTTCCATGTTTGGGGCCATGAGTTTACCGCGGATGGTCCCGCGAAATGGCAATCCGACTATGCCAACTCGATGGTCTACGCCATCGACTTCGATCCGAGATCCATCAAGATCGCTAAGGCCCTGAACCTGATCGCGGGCGACGGTCGTACCAACGTCTATCGTGCGAACAGCCTTGACCCGCGCGGCTGGTCGGATGAAGTCAAAGTCGGTTTGCGCGACCGACTGCAACGCTTCCCCAACGATCCGCAGAAGGACCGCTGGAACCGAGAGCATTACCGCTACTTCGACTTCGACGTGTTGCTTACCAATCCCCCCTTCGCCGGCGACATCACGGATTCGCGCATCCTGCATCAATTCGACCTAGCGAAGAAGGCAAACGGCAAGTGGCAGAACAAGGTCGGCCGCGATGTGCTGTTCATCCAGCGAAATCTTGAGTTCCTGAAACCCGGCGGGCGCATGGCGATCGTTTTGCCTCAAGGCCGGTTGAACAACACCACCGATAAGATCATACGCGACTTCATCGCGCACCACGCCCGCATCCTGGCAGTGGTCGGTCTGCACGTCAACACTTTCAAGCCCCACACCGGGACCAAGACAAGCATTCTGTTCGTGCAGAAGTGGAATGATCACCCCGACGCCCCGCCAGCTCTGCGCTGCCCGAAGGCGGAGGATTATCCAATCTTCTTCGCCACCAGTCAGCAAGGCGGCAAGGATACCAGCGGCGAGTATGTCTATCTGACCGACGACAAGGGTCGGCGGCTGTACGATTTGCACGCGCACCCGATGGTCGATCATGATCTTTACAATCTGCGCAACTACTTGGCCGATCAACTCGAGCAGCGTCTGGGCGCCGCAAAGACCGGCACCGAGAAGCAGACCATCCGCGATGCGCACGCAGCCAAGCTACCATTTGTTCCGGACCGCCTCGGCATCGCGGACGCCTTTCGCGATTGGGGTAGGAATCAAGGTTTCGGCTTCTGCGATGACGAAGGTCGCGAATAATGGCGGCGTGGTCGGAGGTCCTGCTGTCTGCCTTACCTGGCGAACGTCGGATGGATGCCGAGTTCTGGCAGCCTTGTTACATCGACAACGCGGCAGTGATTGAGGGGCACCCCCATGTCACGCTTGGGGAACTCGTAACGACGTTCCGAAAGGGCATCTTTCATATCTTGGCGAGTGATTACGTCGAGGTCGGCATCCCGTTCTACCGATCCGCGGACGTGCAAGCGATCATGCCGAGCGACACGAGGCTAGCGTTCATCACAGCGGAGCGAGATCAAGTAGAGAAGAAGACGAGCCTTGAACGTGGCGACATCATGCTTGCAAAAACGGGGAAGCATGGCGCGGCCGTCGTCCTGCGTGAGCGCTGCAATGTGAGCCAAGATGTAATCGCGGCGAAGGTGAAACGCGATGACATCAACCCTTTCTTTCTGGCCGTCTACCTGAACACGAGACCGGGGCAATTGGAGCTTCGCCGCTGGTTCCAAGGCCAGGTCCAAGAGCACCTGTCGCTACCTGATGCGAAGCGCGTAATGGTTCCGCTGCTGCCTAATCAATTGCAGAAGCGCGTACAGCAAACTGTTGAAGATGCAGAGTCGGCATACTGCGATGCGAACCTGCACTACGCCGAAGCGGAAGCATTGCTGGAATCGGCCTTGGAGCTGGACAAGCTGGATCTGACGCCCCAGTTGTTCTACGAGCGATCATACACCGACGTGCAGGCCACCGCCCGCTTCGATGCCGATTACTTCCAGCCCCGGATGCAAAATCTCATCGCGGCCTTGTCCCGCGACGGTCAGACCATTGGTGACATGGCCAAGCTGAGCAAGCGATATTTCAGGGCCGAGGCCGGAGTTGAGTTCCAATACATCGAAATTGGCGACGTGTCCGGGAACGGCACAGCTGACAGCAGCCGAGTTGCCGGGGAAGAAGCGCCCAGCCGCGCGACGTGGATTGTCAAGCCCGGCGACATCATCACGACCACCGTTCGGCCGCTCCGCCGGCTGTCGGCGATCATTACCGAAGAACAGGGCGGCTACGTCTGTTCGTCCGGCTTCGCGGTGCTCACCCCGAAGGACGTCGCGCCGGAACTTCTCCTGGTGTATTTGCGGCTACCGCTGGTATGCGAACTGCTGGACCTGCACACCACTGCGAGCATGTATCCGGCCATTTCCACGGCCGACTTGATGAAGATTTCGATCGTGCTCCCGAAGAAGGCGGACCGACAGAAGATCGTCACCAAGGTCCGCGAGTCCTTCGACGCTCGCCGCGAAGCCCGACGACTGCTGGATGAGGCGAAGGCGATGGTGGAACAGACGATATTGGATATGGCGAGCTAACGGGGTCCATTTGGCGAGTGCGATCCGGACTCGGGTGACTCGGGCCCGCGAGCGACAGCGCACCCGGTGGGATGCGCTTGGAGGGACGAACCCGAGGAGCTCTGACACGGTCGCGAGAGGAGGGACGCCCACCTGGAACGCGGCGCTCACTCCCTCCGGGGTCGCGCGGTGGTGCCGGCTCGAGCGTGAGGGAGCGCGGCTCATGGAAGGCGCGGCGGACCGACTCGGGCTTTCAGCGCGGGGGGTCCACCGCGTCCTCAAAGTGGCACGGACGATCGCGGACTTGGCCGGCGCCGAGCGGATCCAGGACGAGGATCTCGCGGAGGCGGTGCAGTATCGGGGGTGAACGGGGGACCCACGAAGCTCAGGCTAGGACTACGGCACTCAAGCAGAATTGCCTCCGGCGAACCCGGGGCGGTTCAGTTCATGGGGGCTGTTGATGATCATACCTGAGCCTAGCGCGTGGCGCACAGAACCGACCACTGCGTCAGCCAGAGCCGGATCCAGGATGTCAAACGTGGCGTGCCCGGCAGGCCACATAGGCGTCTCCCGGAATCAACTTCAATCGCATGCGTCTCGGCGGGTCACCTGCGCTCGGGTGAGTTGCAGATTTCAACCGCGACTTCCACGCAGTCATCTTCCCGCACGTGTGACCTCACCGGTTGCCGGTACAGCTAGTCCTTCTGGACCCGCCAATCGAGGTCATAGAGCAGGTTGTCGTCGTCGAGCTGGATCGCCCGCCGGCCGCGGAGAATCGCGGCCGCCTCGGGTCCGTACTTGTCCACTTCATCCAGAGCGATGAAGGCCTGCTTCCCGTCCTTGGGGTAGAACCCAACGAGCCGCGCCACAGAGTCGTTCTCAATGTTCTTAAACAGCACCGAGTCGTGAACGAGCACAGGAAGAGGCGTGCGGTCGAATACCGTCAAATCAAAGACCAGCAAGCTGGAGTATGCGGTCCCGGTACCTGTGTCCTCGTAAACTTCGAACGAGTAGTTGGTCTCACCAAGGGTGATCTCTGGGCTCTTTCGTTCGGGACCGAAGACCTCATCAACGATGTCGCGCATGCCTTCATTGAGCTGCCTCTGAATCGCGGCGAGAACCCCCTGACGTGCCTTCGAGAGCTCTTCCTGTAGGCGAGAGATCTCGGCCTTAAGCGCTTGTTCTCCCTCGTACCGCTGGTTCTCGTCGAGCGCCTTCTCGAGGGCTGTGGCAACCTCGTAGACTCTGTCCACGAGGTGCGTCGGCTCGTCGACCGAGTCGAGGGTGCGAGCCATCCTTGACTCGATCGTCTCAATCGCCTCGTTGACCCGTTCGAGTTCTAGCTCAAGGTCCCTCTGCGAAGCTCTCAACTCAGCCCGCAGAATCCGAGCCAAACCGCTATGGAACTCCTCCACCTCCGCTAGCCGGTCTTGGTCGATCTCGGGGAAGAGCTCGATCAGGCCCGTAAAGTGCTTGCTCTTGATGTGTCTGTGATTTGAGAGGTTGTCTCTGCTGCGGCGGAGGCGTCCGTTCAGGTCCGTCCGGACCCGGACCAACTTGTCCCGTTCCAGTTTGAGCTCAATCACTTCTCGATTGACCAACTCCGAAATATTGGTGGCGTACTTCGCTAGATCAGCCTTGATCGCCGATAGCTCGGATTCCAGTGTGGCGATGGTCACCGTGTTCGCCGAGTAGTCTGTCTTCGTAACCTTCGGCACAATGGACTGCCGCTTCGCGGCGTTTAGCGTCTTCCTGCGCTCGAACGCGTGTGAGGAGCGCCGTGCGATGTCCTGAATCTCGCGGAATTGATCGAATGTCTTGACTAGATTGTTGACACAGGTGACCGCTGCTTGCTGATGCGCAGCGTGCAGCGGTCGCTTCACTGTCATTTCCCACGAGCATGACCCCACCGAAGGGCTGAGTTTCTCACGAGCATGA
>JBBEBG010000029.1 GCA_040882465.1 Gemmatimonadota bacterium | reverse complement strand
GAGCGCGTCCACGATCGCGGCGGTGAGCATGAGCATCAGGGCGTTGATGACGATGGTGAAGAGCCCGAGAGTGATGATCAGGAAGGGGAGCGAGAGGAGAAGCGCGACCGGCTTGATGAGCGCATTCACGAGCCCGAAGACCGCGGCCACGAGAATGATCGGCCAGAAGTCGCCGGTGAGTTGGATCCCCGAGACCAGTTGAGCCGCGACCCAGAGGGCCACTGCGTTCACGAAGAGGCGGATGACCAGGTTTTGCATGGGATCCTCGGCGGCTGAGAGGTTCGAATCGCAGTGCCGAACTTAGCGGAAGAAAGGGCGTGCGGAGAGAGGGATCGCGGATCCAGGTGGAGGGGAGGAATCGATGGTGAAGCGCAGATTCCTCGGCTGGGATCGTCCCGCGCTCCACAGCGCCGCGGATCTCCTTCTCGGAGAGATCGCCCCCGAGGGACCCGCCGATCTTTCCGGATGCATCGTGGTTCTCCCCGGGGCCCGAGCCGGACGCCGCCTGACGGAGCTCCTCCTCGAGCGATCTGAAGCGGCGGGGCGGCCGCTTCGCCCGCCGCGAATCTCCCTCGTCGGATCGCTCCCGGAGCTCCTATATCGCCCCCCGCTCCCCCAGCCCGGGAGCGTGTTGGATAGGATCGCTTGGAGTCACGCCCTCCAAGGGATGCCGCGGTCCAGCCTGGAGGCCCTCTTTCCGAATCTTTCCGACGAGGAGCTGGGAAGCGGTGCGCTGGCGCTCGCGGGGACCCTCCAGACTCTTCACGCGGAGGTCGGCGCCTCCGCGAAGGATTTCGGCGACGTTGCCGCGATCTGTCGCAACCAGCTCTTCTTCAGCGACGAAGAGCGGTGGACGATTCTTGCGGATATTCAGGCGCGCTACCGCCGGCTCCTCGGCGAGATCGGATTCCGAGACCGGGAATCGGCGCGGCGGGAGACCCTCTCCTCCGGAAGTGTCGTGCCGCACGGCGACCTCTGGGTCGTCGGCGCTCCCGATCTTCTTCCGGTGACCCGGGCCTTCCTGACGGCGGCCGCGGGGGAAAGAAGTGTCGAGATCCTTGTCGCGGCGCCCGCCTCGCTCTCCGGCCATTTCGACGAGCTCGGGTGCGTGCTTCCCGATGCTTGGGCAACAGAAATGGGCGGGCTGGAGGAGCGCCTCATCCAGGTCGCCCCGGGTCCCGAGGCACAGGCCGATGCGGTGCTCGCGAAGCTTGAAGGGCTGGGCAGCCTCATTGCGGCAGAGGACGCGGTCGTCGGTGTGCCCGACCCGGAAGTCGCTCCCTTCTTGGTGGAGAGCCTCGGTGAGGCCGGAATCGCCGTGCGCGACGCGCGCGGAAGTCCGATCGAAAGGACGCCGGGGTTCCGGCTCCTCGAAGGCATCGCGGGCTACCTCGAATCGCGCGAGTTCGACCGCTTCGCGGGAATCCTCCGCCACCCGCAGCTCGAGGCGTGGCTCCGGAGGCGGGTGGCCGACCCCCCCGATTCTCTTCCGGCGACCCTGGACGACTACCGCGAGCTGCATCTCCCGCTTCGGCTCTCCGCTCACGGGATGCCTCCGAGCGGAGGGGAGAAGGAGTCTCTTCCCCTGGCGCCCCGGATGCGGGAGATGCGCGACGCGCTCGACGGACTCCTCGAACCTCTTCGGCGTTCCGCTCCACTTTCCGCGTGGGGGCCCAAGATCGGCGAACTCTTTCTCGCGCTCATGGGCGGGGAGCCAGTCCACAGGCATGCCCCAGGCGGAAGGGCGCTGGTCGAGCTCGCGGAAGCGCTGGGTCGGGTGCTGGAAGAGCTCGCGTCCCTTCCCTCGGCCCTCGATCGCCGCGTCTCTGGAGACCGGGCACTTCGTTTCGCGCTGGATGAGCTCCGCGGAGCCATGGTGCCGCCGGAGCAGGACGTGGGTGCCATCGAGCTTCTGGGGTGGCTCGAACTTCCCCTGGACGACGCACCCGCGCTTTTTCTCACCGGCGCGAACGAGCCGCATCTCCCCGATTCCGTGAGCGCCGATCCCTTCCTTCCGCACGGGATTCGCCAGGCGATCGGGCTCCTCGACAATGAGGGGCGGTGGGCACGCGACCTCTTCCACCTCCGCACGATTCTGGCGACCCGCGCGCACCTTCTCATCGTCTCCGGACGGCGGGATGCCTCGGGAAATCCACTCCGTCTTTCTCGGCTCCTTCTCGCCGAAGACGCGGAAACCGTCGCCCGCCGCATCCTCGCCTTCCTCGAGGCGGAGAAAAACCCGAAGGAAGAGTTCGGGGCGCCACCGTCGCCCGCGCCGGCTCGAGCCGGAGATCCCCCGGCTCCCTCCACCTTCGCACTTCCTCCGGAACCCATACTCTCCGCGCCGGCACCCCCGCCCTCGATTCGTGTGACGGACTTCCGACTCATCCTGGCGGATCCGTATCGCTATGCCCTCGATCGCGTGCTCGGCCTCGAGCCGAAGGACGACCGTGCGCGCGAGCTCGACGGAGCGGGATTCGGAGGCCTCGCGCACAAGGTTCTGGAGGAGTTCGCAGATACGTCGGAGGCTAGTTCCGAGGACCCCGCGAAGGTCCGCGCGACCCTCGACGCTCTTCTCGACCGCGCAGCGAGACTCCGATTCGGCGGAGACGCTCTCCCCGCAGTACGAATCCAGGTCGAACAGCTTCGCGCTCGCCTCGCCGGATTCGCCCGGTGGCAAGCGGGGTGGGTGAGAGAGGGGTGGCGGATCGAGCGTGCGGAAGCGGTGCCCGCCGGGGACGGGGTCGCCTTCCCGGTGGATGGAGAGCCGATTCTGCTCTTGGGAAAGGTGGACCGAGTGGATCGTAACCAGCGGACCGGGGAGTGGTGTGTTCTCGACTACAAAACCGGGGAGGGGGGACTCGATCCCGACGCGGCGCATCGGGTCGGGTCGGCTGGCGCGAAGCGGTGGGTCGACCTCCAGCTTCCTCTCTACCGTCGTCTCGTTCCCGCGCTGCAAGCCGAAGGCGGGGGTTCCCTCGTACCTCGGGACGCGCAGGCCGATGTCCGCGTCGGGTACATCCTGCTTGCGCAGGACCCGGAGGAAGTGGGGGCGCGCCTCGCGGAATGGTCCTCGACGGAGCTCGAGGAAGCGGAAGAAGTCGCACGCGCCGCGGTGCGGCTCCTCCGGAAGAACCGCTTCGTCTTCGCGCGCGAGAGCTCGGCGATCCGGGTCGGCGATCCACTTTCGGTGGTGATCGGGGGTGGCGTCCTCCGGTTGGATGAGGAGGGCGACGATGGCGCCCCCTGACCAGGACCGGTCCCAGGGTGCGAGAGAGCTCGTCCTTGCTTCGGCGGGTTCGGGAAAGACCTACCAGCTCTCCTCCCGGCTGATCGGCCTCCTTCGCGAGGGCGTCCCTCCACAGGAGATCCTGGCTTCGACTTTCACGCGGAAGGCGGCCGGAGAAATCGTGGACCGGGTCCTGGTCCGGATCGCGCGTGGCGTTCTCGACCCGAAGGAGGCGGTGGAGCTGGCCCGCTCGCTCGGTCTGGAAGCCGAAGGTGAGGAGGCGGGCCCGCGGGCCTGGGGAGAGCTCCTCGCGCGGACGGTTCGAGAAATGCACCGGCTCCAGGTCCATACCCTCGACGCTTTTTTCCACCGGGTGGCCCACTCCTTCGCGCAGGAGCTCGGGCTTCCCCAACGCTGGGAGGTCGCGGCCGAGCCCGACCGCGAGCGGCTCCGGACGCGGGCGATCGAAGCGGCCCTCCTCGAGCTCGATCCAGAGGTACTGATCGAGCTCGTGCGACTCGTCTCGCGGGGAGGCGCGGACCGCGACGTGCATCGCCTATTGAGTGACGGAGTCGCCGCACTCTACCGCCTTTACAAGGAGCTCGATCCCACGGTCGACGATCCCTGGGGCTTCGCGGGGGGTGCAGGGAGCTTCGGGACAGCCTCGGACAACGAGCTGGACGACCTCGGGGACGCTCTCGAGGGGGCTGTGCTTCCGGGCACCAAGGCGGGGGCGGAGGACAAGCGGTGGGTGACCGCGCGCGAAAAAGGTGTCGCTCTCCTCAGGGCCCGCGATCTCGGAGGATTTCTGACCGGCGGGCTCGGAGGGGCGATCCTCGGGGGGACCGGGGAATTCAATGGAAAGGCGATTCCAGGAGACATCCTCGCGCTCGGCAAGCCACTCCTCCGCATCGCCCGCGCCCGGCTGGGAGTGCACTTCCACAGGAGGGTGGCCGCGCTCGGCCGCTTCCTCCCCGAATACGATCGGCGCCTTCGGCGCATCCTCAAGGAAGAGGCGATCTACGACTTCGAGGATCTCACCTACTCTTTGATGGAGGGGGGAGGGCTCGGCCGGCGAGAGGAGCTTTTCTACCGGCTCGACGCGCGCATCCGGCACGTTCTCCTCGACGAGTTCCAAGACACCTCAAACGCGCAGTGGGCCGCACTCGAGCCCTTGGTGGGCGAGATCCTCGCCGCGCCGGAAGAGGGGCGTGCGGTTTTCCTGGTCGGCGACCCGAAACAGTCCATCTACAGTTGGAGGGGCGGGGAGCCCCGCCTTCTCGATCTGGTCGCGGAACGTTACGGACTCGAGCTTTCTTCGGTGGCGTTGAACTGGCGCTCCTCGCAGGTCGTCTTGGACACGGTGAACCGTGTCTTCGACGGAGTGTCGGAGAGCCCCATCCTCCACGAGGACCCGGAGGTCGCCGAGCGTTGGGCTCGCGCCTTCCACGCACACTCGGCCAAGAAGGACCTCCCCGGTTACGTCCGAATCGAGGCGGGCGCCGACGATAGGACGAGCGGGAGTCGGGCGGCGCGGGTAGCCCTTCTCGACCGGGGGGCCGCGCTCACGCAGAAGATACACGAGGACGCGCCCGGAGCCACGATCGGGGTTCTCATGCGAACGAACCGGGCGGCGGCGTACACGATCGCCCGGCTTCGGCGGATGGGCGTCGAGGCCAGCGAGGAAGGAGGCGTCCCGGTCGCGGATTCCGAGCCAGTCCTCGCGCTCCTCGCCCTCCTCCGTATGGCCGATCACCCCGGGGACAAGATCTCCCGATACGTCGTCGCTCGAACTCCGGTGGGCGCCCTGGTGGGGATGGCGCCCGACGCCTGGCCGAGCGGCCGCGAGGCGGAGCGAATCGCCCACGCCGTTCGGACTCGGCTCCTCGAAGAGGGGTACGGGACGGTCGTTTCCGCGTGGACCCGCGCCCTCTCGGATGCCGCTCCAGCGCGTGACCGAAGTCGCCTTCGCCAGCTCGCCGAGCTCGCTTTCGAATGGGACAGGCGGGCCACCCTTCGCCCTTCCGACTTCGTTCGGCACGTCGAGGCGGCTCGCGCGGAGGATCCGGCGACGGCCGCGATCCGGGTCATGACCATCCATAAGGCGAAGGGGCTCGAGTTCGACGCGGTCGTCCTTCCGGAGCTGGACGGCGTGGCGCTCGCGGGCGACGTGCGGGAGCCCTTTCTCCCATTCCGGGCCGGCGGCGCGGGCCCGGTCCAACGAGTCTTTCCGACCGTTCCAAAGGCACTTCGTCCCCTCTTCCCCGAGATGGCCGGGGCCATCGCCCAGGCGCGAGAACGGGAGGTGAGGGACGGGCTCAGTACGCTCTACGTCGCGCTGACGAGGGCTCGGCACGCGCTCTACATCGTCGTGAAGCCGGCCTCCGCGCGCACGACCGCGCGGACCGCTGCGCGCCTCCTCGCCGCAACGCTTTGGCCGGGACGTGGAACGGGGCCGGCCGAGATCCTTTGGGAGGATGGGGTCGCCGACTGGTGGTCCGACACCCGCCTCGAGGGGCAGTTGCTCCGTCCCTTCGTGTCGGCGCACGCGCGGGCGCGAGAAGCCCGCCCTGCCGCGATCGGACTCGCCGCCGGGGCGCGACGGCGTCTCCTTCCGCGGCGCGCGCCCTCGGAACTCGAGGGCGGCGAGATCGTCCGACTGGAAGATCTCCTCCGACCTGCCTCGAGACTCTCCAGGGAGGAGGGGACGGCGGTCCACGCGTGGCTGGAGGCCATCGGATGGAGGGAGGACGGACTCCCCGAACGTACAGCCCTCCTCGCGCTCGCGGCGGAGCGGTCGCCTCGGCTCGGCGATGCCTCCGCTCTCCTCGATCACTTCCTGAAGTGGATCGCGCGCCCCGAGGTCGCGGCGCTCCTCCGGCGAGCCTCGTATCCATCGGGGACCACCGTGGAGCGCGAAGTCTCCTTCATCGCACGGGATGGGCCGCGGCTTCTCCAGGGCGTCGTGGACCGGCTCGTGCGGATTCCGGAGGCGGGCGGACCGCGACTGGTGGCGGTGGATTGGAAGACCGACGCGCTCGATCCGGCTGACGCCTCTGCGCTCGAGGCGCGTGCGGCATATTATCGGCCGCAGATCGAGGCGTATTTGCGTGCCCTCGCCGCCGGAGAGAGGCTCCCGAAGGAAAAAGTCCGGGGGCTCCTCGTCTTCCTACGTCCGGGGGTCGTGCGGGAGATCAGCCTTTCCTGAGAGGCGCCCCCTCCTCGCCATCCAGTCACCCCCCTCCCGAAATCAGCCGCCGCACCTCGGCGAGCCCCTGGGGGTCCCATTCGGGGCGAGCGTCGCGATTCGCGATCTCGTATACGGTGTGAGCGAGGAGCGTCGCCACTCGAGCCACCTTCCCGGCGCTCACGAAATCCACCTCGTCGCAGGGCCGATGGTAACACTCATGCAGGCCGGCGAAGAAAAAGAGGGCCGGGATCTCTTGCGCCATGAAATTGAGCTGGTCGGAGCGGAAAAAGAGCTGCTCCTGGGGCCAGAGATCCCGGGAGGTCGTGAGGCTCAGCTCCGGGAGACCCGCGCTCACTTCGTGGGCGAGGGGTCCGAGCGTCGAATATTCCGCGCCCAGGACAGCGACAGTATCCGGAAAGGCGTCGCCGCCGACCATGTCCACGTTGATGTTCGCGACGACGCGCTCGATGGGAACGGTCGGATTCCGGACCCACCAGCGCGAACCGAGGAGACCTTTTTCCTCACCGCTGATGTGCAGGAAGAGAACGCTCCGGCGAGGGCGCTGGTCCGGGGGAAGGGCGGCGAGGACCCGGGCGACCTCGAGGAGCGCGGTGGTCCCCGAAGCGTTGTCATCGGCGCCATTGTAAATCGAGTCCCCCTCCACCGGCTGTCCGATTCCCACGTGATCCATGTGGGCGCTCAAGACGACGATCTCGTCGCGGAGCGCGGGGTCGCTCCCCTGGATCATCGCCACGACGTTGGGGACCATCGTGTCCGCGAAGGGATAACGCTGGATGAAGCTTCCGCCCTCGCCGGCCGGCTGGAGTCCGGCCCTTTGATGTTGGGTCGCGAGGTACGCGGCGGCATCCTCCAATCCGCGGCTCGGCGTGTCCCGCCCGAGGAGCGCGTCCGAGGCCAGGTACGCGATGTGCGTGCGAACCGTGGCTTCGGTAATCGTGGCGGCCAGGACGTCCAGGGCGGGCGGTGCCGCGGCCTGCGCGGACCCCTCCACGGGGATCCCGGCAAGTACGACGAGCACGGTCAAGGCGGCGGCGGGGGTCGCGCGGTGGTGAATGGGGCGGCGCTTCATTCGGTGTCCTGCCTCGTTGTGGGAATGTGCGGGTCAGCGGCTCCTGGGTCCCCCGCGGGGTCCACAGGGGCGAGCCTCCCTTGAACCCCGTCCGGGCCGGAGAGATTCCCCCGTAGCGGCGCGCTGGGGTGCGATGTATTGTGACGAACTCGCTACTCCCTGCAGCCCAAGGGTTAAGTGCGCCCCCTCCCCTCGAGGAGCGGATCCATGCCTCGCCCGGGCCTTCGCCACGCTCTCGTTGGGCTTTGGCTGACGTTTCCCGCCCTGGCTGCGGCTCAGACCGAGCCCCTGGCGGATTCGCCGGGGAATGGCATTGCGATCCTCGTTCGCGTGACGGACCGTACGACGCTCATCCCGGTGAACTCGGCGCGCGTCGTGCTCCGGCTCGTTTCTGCGGGGCCTGGCGCGATCTGGGAGGGAACGACGAGGGGGGACGGGACCATCGTCACCCCGACTCTTCGCCTCGGGGAGTACGAGGTCACCGTGGACATGCTGGGCTTTCGGCCGGTAGCCGAACGCGTCGTTCTCGACGAGTCCGGAGACGTGGACCTCAGGATCGAACTGGTTCCCGAGGCGGTAGCCCTCGATCCCATCGTGGTGGCGGTCCGGCGCCGCACCCGTCTCGAAAATCAGGGCTTCTACGAACGCGAGGCATCGCAGATCGGATATTTCCTCACGAGAGAGGAGATCGAGGCGCGCGGCCCGTTTCGGATTTCCGATCTCTTTTATACGATTCCAGGCGCTCGTGTCATACCGGCCAGGGCCGGCCAGAGTGCAGCCCTCGTCCTCCTTCGCAACCAGTGCGTGCCCCTGATCGTGCTCGACGGAAGCCCGATCACCATTCCCATCCGCTTGGACGAGCTCCTGAACGTCGGGGATATTGAGGCCATCGAGGTCTACCATGGCCCCTCGGCTCCAGTCCAGTATTCACCGTTCACGACGTGCGGCACGATCATGGTGTGGACGCGGGAGACGCGACTCCTCGAAGGAGATCCCCTGTCCTGGAAGCGGTTGGTCGCGGGAGCCACGATCCTCGGATTGATCATCCTCCTCGGCCGGTGAACCGATCCGGCGCGAACCCTCCGCACGCCGCATCCTCATTCCTCCCCGGCGTTCCCAACGACATCGGCCCTCGATGAAAGTCACCCCGTTCGGGGGAGCCGGGACGGTGACCGGCTCCCGGTACCTCCTGGAGTCGGGCGGGGCGCGAATCCTCGTGGATTGCGGGCTTTTCCAGGGCCTCAAGGTCCTCAGGCTCCGGAACTGGCGGCCCTTTCCGATCCCCCCGTCCGAGGTGGATGCCGTCGTCCTGACGCATGCCCACCTCGACCACTCGGGATTCGTTCCGGTCCTCGTTCGGGACGGGTTCAAGGGGCCGGTGTACGTGACTCGCCCGACGACTGGTCTCCTCCCCATACTTCTCGAGGATGCGGGAAGGCTTCAGGAGGAGGACGCGGAACGTGCGAATCGAAGGGGTTATTCGAAGCACTCTCCGGCGAAGCCCCTCTTCACCGAGGCTGACGCCCGCGCCGTCATCCCCCACGTCAATCCGCGTCCCTTCGATCAGTCGTGGGAGTTGGGCGGGCTCCACTTCAAGTATCACAGGGCAGGGCACATTCTCGGGGCCGCTTCCGTGGAAGCCGTTTCGCCCACGGGGTACACGGTGCTCTTCTCGGGCGATCTGGGGCGAGAGCACGACTCTCTCTTTCCTCCGCCCGTTTCCCGGCCCCAAGCGGACCTCGTCCTCATGGAGGCGACGTACGGAGATCGAAGACATCCGGAAACGATCGCCGAGGAGGCGCTCGCCGAGGCTCTGAATTCGGCGCTTCGGCGCGGCGGGATCGCGATGATCGCGTCCTTCGCGGTCGGGCGCGCACAAACCCTCGCAACCCTGATTCATCGCCTGATGCTCGACGGCGAACTGCCGGAGGTTCCGGTGTTCCTGAACAGCCCGATGGCGATCGAAGTGACCGGAGTGCACCTGGACCACGTCGCCGAGCTCCGACCGGAAGCCGCGGAATTCCGCGCGGCGATGGACCGCCTCGTCCCCACTCCGAGCGTGGAAGAGTCGAAAGAGCTGAACGAGAGGCGTGGGCCCTGGATCGTCATTGCCGGAGCGGGGATGCTGACCGGGGGGAGGATTCTCCACCACCTCAAGGCCTTCGGGGGCGACCCCCGGAATGCCCTCATTCTCCCCGGCTACCAGGCGGAGGGGACCCGGGGGCGGCATCTGCGGAGTGGCGAGAGGCGGCTCAAGATCCATGGCCAGACGGTAGAGATTCGGTGTCAGATCCACGTCCTCGACCAGCTCTCCGCCCACGCGGATGCCGAGGAGCTCGCCGATTGGATTCTCGATGGGCCCGAGCCCTCCGGTGGCGTGGTCTTGGTCCATGCGGAGCCTTCGCCCGCGGACACGTTCCGGGCGACGATCGAGGGGCGAGCCGGGTGGAAGGTCGCCGTCGCGGAGGAAGGGGTTTCTTATCCATGAGGGGGGTCCCCCTCCATTGGCGGCTCTTCCTGGGGTTTCTCGCAAGGCTCCCCCAAGGGATCCTCTCACGGGCCTGGGGGCGCTTCGCCGAGCTCTCCTTCCCACCACCCGTGCAACGGGCGGTGAATCGGACGTTCGCGCGGCTCACCGGGGTGAACATCTCGGAATCGGAGCTCCTCCCCAGCGAATACCCCACCCTTTCAAATTTTTTTTCCCGCGCACTCCGTGCCGGGGCCCGGCAATGGCCGAATGCGCCCGCGATGCCGGCGTCGCCTGTGGACGGGATCCTGGGCGCCTTCGGGGTTCTCGATCGCGGCGTCGCGATCCAGGCAAAGGGGCTGACGTATCCGGTGAAGGACCTCCTCGCGGAGACGGGCGCCGGAGATTTCTTTGTGTCCGGGCTCTTTTTCACCATCTACCTGGCCCCCCGGCACTACCACCGGATCCACGCCCCGGTCGAAGGAAGGATTCGCGAGGCGAGAGCGGTTCCGGGGAGGCTCCTCCCCGTAAACGTCGCGGCGACGCGGAGCATCGAAGCGCTTTTTCCGAGGAACGAGCGCCTCGTGGTCTTGATGGACGCGCCGAGGGCCCGGCTGGCGCTCGTCGCCGTCGGGGCCTTTAATGTGGGGAGGATCTCGGCGGCCTTCGATCCGGGGTGGAATGGACCGCAAGGGCGGGGAGTCACGAACCGGCGGAAATCGGGAGACCTCGAGGCGCGGCGTTACGACCCGCCCCTCCGCATCGTACGGGGCCAGGAGGTGATGGCCTTCCACTTCGGCTCGACCGTCGTTCTCCTCCTCGAAAGTGTCGGCCCGGCCTGCCTTCCGGCTCCGCATCCCGATCTCAGGGAGGGAATGGAGATCCGTGTGGGAGCGCCTCTCCTCTCGGAGCCTCTCTCCAGCTCCCGGGAATAGGGGGCGTCTCCTTGCCGGCGAGAGGAGGGAGCCGGAGCCACCTTTCGGGCGTCAGGGCGCCGGGCAGCTCGACCGATTCGGGGACCGCGACAGGCAGGCGATGCTCTCCGCCATCCCGGAGGTGTTCCCCCCGCAGGTGCTCTGCTGGGCCGCAGCGAGTGCTTCCTCCTGGGTCGCCCCGCGTCCCTGGCGGCAGACCTCCCGTCCCTCGAATTCGAGGCAGACTTCACACTCCACCTCGACCGCCTGCAGGGTGGACCAGACCACGACCCCCATGAAGGCCGCGGCGGCGGCGAGAATCAGGACGACGACGATTGGTTTCATCTGCTTCTCCGAGAGGGAGTTCCGCCTCGCACGAGACCCCCCTTCACTTTTCAGGAAAGCTCAGGCGCAATTACATTTAACATGCTATCACCCTGCGGGCGGAGAATGAAGCGCCCCCGCGTGGGCCCCGGTCAGCCAGGAGACGTGTTTGTCGAACGATGCCATTGAAGTGGAAGGGACCGTTACCGAGGTCCTCCCGAACGCGAATTTTCGGGTGGAGCTCGAGAATGGCCATAAGATCCTGGCGTACCTCTCCGGAAAGATGCGAAAGTTCTACATCCGGGTATTAGAAGGGGATCGGGTCAAGGTCGAGATGTCACCTTACGATCTCACCCGGGGACGCATCACATACCGGTACAAGTAGGGCCGGCCCGGCATAGGGCCTCATTCCAAGAGACGGAGAAGGAGCATCGTGTCTGAAGGCACCATACAGGCCAAGCGGTTCGGGGATGCGCACGATCGTCACGCGGAAGGCGAGCCGCACATCGACATCGTCTATCCGTCGGCGATTCCCTTCGTCCTCATCCATCTTTCGGTTCTCGGCATCTTCTGGACCGGCGTCACCACCACGGCCATCGTGATGTGCGTCGTTCTCTACCTCGTGCGCATGTGGGCGCTCACGGGCGGCTTCCACCGATACTTTTCGCATCGGTCCTACAAGACGAGCCGGGTGTTCCAGTTCTTCATCGCGCTCTTGGCCCAGACTTCGGCGCAGCGTGGCGTCCTCTGGTGGTCGGCGATCCACCGCCACCACCATAGGCATTCCGACACTCCCGAAGACGTGCACTCCCCCAGGCACGGCGGGTTCTGGTTTTCCCACGTCGGATGGATCTTCCACCGCCGGAAGGGTGAAGCCGACTACTCCACGGTCCAGGATCTCGCGAAGTACCCCGAGCTCCGCCTCCTCGACCGCCATCCGTACGTACCGGCTTTTTTCCTCGGCGTGGCGTGTTTTCTGATCGACGGCTGGCCCGGACTCTTTGTCGGGTTTCTCCTGAGCACCGTCATCCTCTACCACGCCGTTTTCGCGATCAACTCGCTCGCGCACGTCGTCGGGAATCAGCGTTTCGTGACGGGAGACGACTCCCGGAACAACTGGTGGCTCGCGATCATCACGTTGGGAGAGGGTTGGCACAACAACCATCACCACTACCAGAGCTCGGCCCGCCAGGGATTCCGCTGGTGGGAGGTGGACTTCTCGTACTACGTGCTGAAGGTCCTTTCGTGGGTCGGGCTCATTTGGGACCTGAGGGCTCCTCCGGAAGCGCTCCTCGCCGGGGATCAGAAGCTCGGGAAGAAGGTGGTCGAGAAGGTGGCGCGCGAAGTCGCGGAGTCATTCCCGGTCGAAAAGATCGCTCGCGACGTCGAGGCCGCCTGGCTCCAACGCCCGGGGCTCGAAGAGCTCCGTGTACGGTTCCAGCACGCGCGCGAGGAGGCGAGCGTTTCCCTCCATCGCAGCAAGGACGAGCTCATCACGCATCTGCGCGAGCTCCATCTTCCCGAGATCCCTTCTTTCGAAGACATCCGCCGCCGCATCGCCGAAGGGTACGC
The DNA here is from genome assembly GCA_040882465.1 of Gemmatimonadota bacterium. Classification (NCBI taxonomy): domain Bacteria; kingdom Pseudomonadati; phylum Gemmatimonadota; species Gemmatimonadota bacterium. The sequence continues at coordinate 73,972 of JBBEBG010000029.1, read as the reverse complement.
CGAGTCCCATTCGCTCGATGAGATCGCGGAACGGGCGCGTGAGATCCTACTGGAGAAAGTCCTCCTGATTCTCCGACCCGAGTTCCAACCCGCCCACGGCTGACGCCCGACCCGCGGGGGACGGGTGTACGCCTGTGCACCTCCGCGGCCCGGAAGTGACGGCTTGCCCGGACCCGGGCTCGGCCGCATTCTACCACGTCCCCGGCGGGATGCCTCGGAAGCGGACTTCCGGGCGCCCTGGCCGCGATCCTTCGTTTCTTCCCAGCGATCCGCTGAGAGCCTAATCCCACAGGACCGCGCATGGATCAGATCGAACGGATCGTCGGGATCGTCGAGGGGTGGGTCTGGGGCTCGGGGATCTCGGTCGGGGGAGAGACGATTCCCTTTGTCGTCATCCTCCTCCTCGGCGCGGGCGTTTATTTCACGATTCGCCTGGGCTTCATCCAGGTCCGGCGACTTGGGCACGGCTTCGCGGTCGCCACGGGAAGGTACGACGACCCGAACGAGCCGGGAGACGTCACGCACTTCCAGGCGCTCTCGACGGCGCTTTCGGCGACGGTCGGGATCGGAAACATCGCAGGGGTCGCGATCGCCCTGCACTGGGGCGGACCGGGCGCCCTCTTCTGGATGTGGGTCACCGCGGGGCTTGGAATGGCGACCAAGTTCGCGGAGGTGACGCTCGCCCAGCACTATCGCGACGTAAAGCCGGACTCCTCGCATGCCTGGGAGGGGACAGTTTCCGGGGGGCCCATGTACTACATCGAGAGGGGGCTCGGGAAGCGGTGGAAGCCGGTCGCGGTCCTCTTTGCCGTGCTCCTCGGGATCACGGCGTTCTTCACCGGCAACGGGGCGCAGGCGAACACCGTCGCGGACGTGATGCGGAGCGAGTTCGGTGTCCCCGTGTGGAGCACGGGGATCATCACCGCCCTCCTGGTTGCCGCGGTCATCGTCGGCGGGATCACCCGGATCGGGAAGGTGACCGGCGTCCTGGCCCCCTTCATGGCGGCGCTTTACGTGGCGGGCGCCATGGTCATTCTGATCCGCTTCTACGACCAGATCATCCCCTCGATCGGTCTCGTCTTCCGCGAGGCCTTCAATCCCACCGCGGGCGTGGCCGGCTCCGGAGTCGGCGCCTTCGTCGTCACGATGATGTGGGGGGTGAGGCGAGGACTTTTCTCGAACGAGGCGGGCCAGGGGTCCGCTCCGATCGCCCACGCGGCGGCGAAAACGGACGAGCCTGTCTCCGAGGGCGTCGTCGCCCTACTTGAGCCTTTCATCGATACGATCGTGATCTGCACGATGACTGCGCTGGCGATCATCGTGACGTCGGCGTGGGACGACCGCTTCCCGACGGAGATCACCCTTGGAGGCGGCGCCCAATCCTACGTGGCCCAGGGCCCCGATGGGGCATTCGGGACAGCGGCCACGGTTCCCGGGCAAATCGCGGTGACGGGTGGAGTCACAACTGCGACGGGAGCCGGAGATATGCACATCGCCTGGAACGACGTGGCGGTGGACACTCTTTATACCGACGCGTCGCAGACCCAGCTCTTCACCGGCACGATCTTCCCCGCGGCGCGCACCGCCCTTTCCGAAAGTGGCGTCCAATACACCACCCTCTTCGGAAGTGCGGCACAGAACGGCGCACCCCTCACGATGGTGGCCTTCCGGCGGGGGCTTCCGGGGAATTGGGGGCAATACATCGTCGTCATCACCGTTCTGCTCTTCGCCCTCTCGACCGCCATTGCATGGAGCTACTACGGTGATCGTTGTGCGTTTTATCTCTTTGGAGAGAAGGCTGTCCTTCCGTACAAGCTCGTCTTCGTGATCATGCACTTCGTGGGGGCCGTGGTCCCGCTCTCGGTGGCGTGGGTGCTCGGGGACATCTTCCTCGGAATCGTCATCCTTCCGAACCTTCTCGCCCTCGTCATTCTGACGCCGAAGGTGAAGGAGTTGACCGACCGGTATTTCGAGACCAAGCCCTGGATCCAAAATGCGGCGGATCATCGCCGCGCGATGGAGGAACGGAGACGGGGGAGCTTCTGACGGGAAGAGGGGCGCGGCGCGGCGGAGCGCGGTCCGATCCACCGACTCCAAGCGCCGCCACCGGGAACGGCACGGTAGGTCGGGGGTCCTCTACCGAACGCTTTGAAACCGAAACCGACCAAGCGGAGAATCGATCCGATGCCCTTTCCTCATGTCCTCCCAGATCTCGGGTATGCCTACGACGCGCTCGAACCCCACATTGACGCGCGTACGATGGAGATCCACCACGGCAAGCACCACAACGCCTACACCACGAATCTGAACAACGCGCTCAAGGACCAGCCGGACCTCCACTCCCACTCGGCCGAGCAGCTCCTGCGCAATCTGGCCTCACTTCCGGACTCGATTCGCACCGCGGTCCGCAACAATGGCGGTGGGTTTCACAATCACGGCCTCTTCTGGAAGATTTTGGCACCAGGCGGCGCCGCGGCCCCCGCGGGCACACTCGCGAAGGCGATCGACGGGGCCTTTGGCTCCCTGGACACCCTGAAGGAGAAGGTGACGGCGGCGGCGGCGGGACAGTTCGGGTCGGGGTGGGGGTGGCTCGTCGTGAACGGGTCCGGGAAACTCGATGTGGTGGCGACGCCGAATCAGGACTCACCGCTCAGCCAGGGCTCCGCTCCGATTCTCGGCGTGGATGTCTGGGAGCATGCCTATTACCTGAAGTATCAGAATCGGCGGCCCGACTATCTCGCGGCCTTCTGGAACGTGGTGAACTGGGACGCCGTGGCGCGCAACTTCGAGGCGGCGAAAGGCGGATCCTGAAGCCGGACATCGTCTGGAGACGGGCCGGGGCCCGGGCGCCGGTCTTCTAACGTGAGGTGGGCGGGAGGCATCCCCTCACCAGTGGAAAAAGTCGGCACGGAGTGATGGGCTCCGCCTTCACGGGTTCACCGCGCGCTCCTTGCCTGAATGGAATCATTTGTTTATTGGTAGGAGCCGAACGGCGGAGCCTGTGTTTGGGCGAAGCCCGAGAGTGGACCAGCGACTCCACGGATCGTGATGCCCGCGACCCTCCGTCTTCATTCGTTTCCCCGGACGCGTATCCTCTTCGGCGCATTGGTCGCCTCCCTCGTGGCCTCCGGGAGCCTGTCCGGACAGTCCCTCAGCGGATCCCCCGCCTCCCTCGACCGGCAGAACTTACAGGCCCAGGCGCACGACTTCAGCTACCTCCGCACGCCCCAGCAGGTGCGGAGTTTCGTGGACGACGGATATCTCGTTCCAGTGAGCCCGACCGGGAAGATGGAGCTGCACGAGGTCTCCTTCCCTTACGCGCGCCCTGAGGTCAGGGTCTTCGTGGAGCGGCTCGCCGCGCAGTACCATTCGGCCTGCGGGGAGAAACTTGTCGTCACGAGTCTATCCCGTCCCCTCTCGAACCAGCCGATCAACGCCTCGGACCGTTCCGTCCATCCCACCGGGATGGCAGTCGATCTTCGGCGCAGCAACGTTGGACGCTGCCGCCAGTGGCTGGAGTCCACGCTCCTCGCCCTAGAAGCCGAGGGTGTTCTCGAAGCCACACTCGAAAGGAGTCCGCCGCACTACCACATCGCGGTCTATCCCCAGCCGTACGCCCGCTACGTCGCGAGGGTCACCGGGAACGCGACGGAAACGGTCCTGGCAGCGTCGGTGTCGAGCGCACCGGTCACCGAAGTCGTGGCGGCCGTCGCGAGCGGAGACGCGGGGCGGGCGATCACGCACACCGTGGCTCGCGGAGAGTCTCTCTGGACGATCGCGCGGCTCTACAGCGTGACGGAGAACTCGCTTCGCGCCGCAAACGGCTTCACCGGGAGCCGCATCCTCGCGGGGCAGTCCCTGGTGGTCCCCACTACCGCGCCCGTCGGCGACATCTTGCGGTACACCGTGCAGCGGGGTGACTCTCTCTGGGTCATCGCGAGCCGCGTCGGCACGACGGTGGACGAGATCCGGCGAGCCAACGGCATCGGCTCGAGCCGAATCTACGCGGGACAGGTTCTGGACGTTCCGGTCTCGAGGTAGAACCAGGCGACCCACGGAAAGGCGGCCGAAGGGTGTCCGAGCAGATCCCGCGGTACATCCTCGCGCCTCCGGGTTCCCTCTCGGACCGGCTCCGAGCCCGGCTCGCGCCGGTCGGGCCACTCGTCCAGGTTGGGTCCGTCGAGGAGCTCCTGGGCGTGGCCGGAGAGGATGGAGGACGCCCCCCGGGATGGATTCTCCTCCCGCCCGCCCTCGACCCCTCCACCATCGTCGAGCTTCTGGGGCGCCTGGCCGGCGCGGGAGAAGTCTGGGCTCCTCTCCTCCTCGTCGAGTCAGAGGGCGGGCCCACCATCCTCCCCCTCTCGACTGCGTACGCCCTCACGCTCGAGGAGCTGGGCGATCGCCTGGAGGCGGGGGAGGGGGGAGCGGCGGCGCTCTCGTTCCGGAGGGCGCTCGACCTCCTCTCCCGGGTCAGGCACGACATGAACAACGCGCTGACCGTGGCACTCGCGGAGGCACAGCTCGTTCTGACGGATCTGGATTCCGAATCGGAAACGGCATCTGCGATCCATATCGTCGAGGGACAAATCCAGAGGATCCGGGATCTGGTCACCGAGCTGAGCGCGGTCCGCGCGCCCAGGCGCTGACCGAGCCGGCGGGCGTCCGCGAGAGGTGCTGATGAGCTTGAACCGGTCAACCGGGAAAGAGGGGTGGGACCCGACGGCGGCCTTCGCCCGCGCCGACCTGCTTCGCTGGCTCTACCTCGGCCGCCTGATTCTCGTATCCGCTCTCCTCCTCGCGGCGCTCTGGGTTTGGGTCCGCGCGGACCCGACCGTCACCCTCATCGCCACGACGCTCTTCATCGCATCCGTGACCGTGACCGCCGTGTCCTTCTGGCATTCGCATTTCCGGAAGGGGCCCATCGGGAGGAACTTTCTTTACGGCCAGGTCCTCCTCGACATCCTGGTGGTGACGGCAATCGTCCATGTGACGGGCGGCGGAGAGAGCACCTTCGCCTGGCTGTACATCCTCGTCATCAGCGAGGGCGCCCTTCTCCTCCCCCTTCCCGGGGGGGTCCTCATCGGGGCACTCGCCGCAATCGTGTATTTCGCGGACATCCTCTGGGGGCACTCCGAGACGCTCTCGGGAAGCGTCCTCCTCCAGATCGGTGTGTTCGCGCTGGTCGCCATCGCGACGGGGATCCTGGGCGACCGCCTTCGAACGGCGGGGATGGCGCTCGGTGAGGTCGAATCGGAGCTCCGCCGGCTCCGGGTGGACACGACGGACATCCTCGAGACGATCACGACGGGGATCGTGACCCTCGACGACCAGGGCCGCCTCGTTTACATGAATCCCGCGGCGGAGCGGCTCCTCGACATGGACGCCCGGCAGTGGGTGGGCGCTCCCGTTCTTTCGGTCATCGCGGGTGTCGCACCCGATCTCGTCAAGGTGCTTCGGCAATCGCTTGCCGACCAGGTGACACTCGCCCGCCAGACCGCCGTCGCCTACCCGCGCGCCCAACGCCGCGTCCTCGGCGTGAGCACCACCCTTCGTCGTGATGAAGGATCGCTTCGGAGCGTGACGGCGATCTTCCAGGACATCACCGATCTGGAGAAGCTCGAGGCGTTGAACCGGAGGACACAGCGGCTCGAGGCCGTGGCCGAGCTTTCCGCGGCGATGGCGCACGAGATCAAGAACCCGCTGGCTTCGATCCGCAGCGCGGTGGAGCAGTTCGCGCGACCCGCGCTCGAGGATGCCGACCGGGAGACGCTGACGCGGATGGTCGTCCGCGAGTCCGACCGCCTGAGCCGGCTCCTCTCGGATTTCATAGACTTCTCGCGCGTACAGATCGGAAAGGTGGCCCGGATCCCCCTCGAGGCGCTCCTTCGCGAATGCGTGGCCGTCGTACGGCGTCATCCCCACGCCGAGGAGAGGGGGATCGCGATCGAACAGGCCCCTCTCCCGGCCGGCCTCCACATTCCGGCCGACGCGGACCTCCTTCACCGGGCCCTCTTCAACCTCATCCTGAACGCGGTCCAGTTTTCGCCGGAAGGCGGGACGGTGCGCGTGGAGGTGGAGGACTTGCGGGGGGCCGCCGGGAACGGGCGGGTGAGTGTGCAGAATCCGGTCCGGATCGGCGTGCGGGATTCGGGACCCGGGGTCGCGGAATCCGATATCGGGAAGATCTTCGATCCCTTCTACACGACCCGCGAGGGGGGGAGCGGCCTCGGTCTCTCCGTGGTCCATCGGGCCGTGGAGGCGCACCGGGGGGTCATCCTCGTCGAGCGGTGGGAGGGAGGCGGCGCCGATTTCAGCGTTTATCTTCCCGGTGAGGAAGGAGAGGGTACCAACGCGACGGAGGGGGGGGCGGTCGGATGAAGATCCTGCTCGTGGACGACGAAGCCGGCATCCTCGAGTCGCTCGGGATCCTCTTCAAGGGCGAAGGCTATGAGGTCTCCATCGCGCTCGGTGGGAAGGAGGGACTCGCAAAGCTCGAAGCGGTGAAGCCGGACATCGTCGTCTCCGACATCCGGATGCCCGGGGCGAACGGGCTCGACGTCCTGGCGCGGGCCCGCGAAGTGGACCCGGAGATGGCTGTGGTCCTCATGACCGCGCAGGCCTCGTTACAGTCCGCCGTCCGCGCCGTGAACGAGGGGGCGTATTATTACCTCCAGAAGCCCTTCTCCAACGACGAGCTCCTGGCAATCTGCCGCCGCGCCGGGGAGGCGAAGGAGCTTCGGGCGGAGAACCGCGAGCTTCGCCAGGAGATTCGCAGGCACGGGCGAGGGCGCGGAGAGCGTCCCGTCGGAACGAGCCGCGCCTGGGTCGAAATTCTCGACTTCGCCGATACCGTCGCACCCACGGAATCCACCGTCCTGATCACGGGGGAGAGCGGAACGGGAAAAGAGGTCGTCGCGCGGTACCTCCACGCGCGCTCCTCGCGAAGCGACGGTCCCTTCTTTTCGATCAACTGCGGGGCCCTTCCCGAAAGTCTCCTGGATAGCGAGCTCTTCGGCCACGTGAAGGGGTCCTTCACCGGCGCGGTGAAAGACAAGGACGGGCTCCTCGTGGCCGCTGCGGGGGGGACTTTTTTCCTCGATGAGATCGGCGAGACGGCACCTCAAACCCAGGTGAAGCTCCTGCGGGCGATCCAGGAGCGCGAAGTGATTCCGGTGGGCGCCACGGAAGCCGTCCCCGTGGATGTCCGGATCATCGCGGCGACCAACCGGGACCTCGATGAGCAGATCCGGAAGGGTGAATTCCGCAGCGACCTCTACTACCGGCTGAATGTCATCGCGCTTTCCCTTCCCTCTCTTCGTGAGAGAAGGGAGGACATTCCACTTCTGGCCCTTCACTTCCTGGACCGGATCGCGCCGAAAGGGGCAGCTCCGCTCAAGCTCTCCTCGGAAGTCGAAGCGGCCTTCATGAACTACGATTGGCCCGGGAATGTCCGCGAGCTCGAGAACGCCATCGAGCGGGCCGCGGTCCTGAGCGCCGGGCCCGGAATCGAGCTCGCGACGCTCCCGGAACGCATCGGAAGGCCGCCGCCCCCCCGGTTGGTGGACAGCGAGCCCCCCGCGAACCCCACCATGGAGGTCATCGAGCGGGCGTACATCCAATGGGTCCTCCAAGCGGAAGAGGGAAACAAGACGCGGGCCGCGGAAGTCCTCGGAATAGATCCCTCCACCCTCTACCGGAAGATCAGCCGGTACGGGCTCGACGAGTCGTGAACCGGGCATGAGTCCGGCCTCCGGGCTCCCCTGGGACCGGGTCCGACTTTCGGTCGTCGTCCCCGTCTACAACGAGGTCCACACAGTAGAGGCTCTGCTCAAACGGGTTCGCGAGGTCCCGCTCAATATCGAGATCGTCGCGGTGGATGACGGATCCACGGACGGGACGACGGAGATCCTTTCCCGCCTCGAGAAGGAGGGAGTCGTGGACGACCTTCTGCTCCACGTGCGAAACCGGGGGAAAGGAGCGGCGCTTCAGTCGGGGTTCGCGAGGGCGACCGGTGACGTGGTCGTCGTGCAGGACTCGGATCTGGAGTACGATCCGATGGAGTTCCCGGCACTCCTGACTCCGATTCTCCAGGGATGGGCGGATGCGGTTTACGGGTCGCGCTTCCTCGGCGGCCCGCGGCGGGTCCATCTCTTCTCGCACCGCTTGGGGAACGTGATCGTCACTTTTCTTTCAAATCTCCTCACCGATCTCGATCTCTCGGACATGGAGACCTGTTACAAGGTGATCCGTAGGGATCTCCTGGTCACCCTCCCGCTCACGCGCGACCGATTCGGGATCGAGCCGGAGCTGACCGCGCGTCTCTCCCAGGCGGGGGCGAGGATCTACGAAGTCCCGGTCTCCTACCGCGGGCGCTCGTACGACGAGGGGAAAAAGATCGGCTGGCGCGATGGAATCGCCGCGATCTGGCACATTCTCCGCTGCAACCTCCTCCCGCCGCGGGCGCCGAAGTGGACCCGCCCCACGATGGATCCCTGGAGCGGGTGATCCCAGCGGTCGACCGGTGGAGTTGGATCCATGGCCGGTGGTACCCGGTGAGCGGCCGGGGACCCAGGCGCAACGGGGCCTATTTCGCTATGTCCGAGGCCCTTCTCCGAGGGGAGGATTAGGGCCTCCCGAGCGGGTTCCGGCCCCGGGTGCCGGGCCCTCTCATCCTGCAAGAGTCTCGCAGAATCCAAGAACGGACGGGTTCCTCGCGCCGGGGGTCGCGTCGGCCACAATCATTGTAAGTCGTTGTTACAAGAAGATTTAAACAATCCGTGCCGCATCCTGGATCTCCCTTTGCAAAAAGGGTTCGCGGCAGTGGCCGCCGGACCGGTCGTCTGACCGGGATCTCTCGGGACTCATTCAGTCACCAAGGAGTGGAATCATGAACAAGAAGGGATTCACCCTCATCGAGCTGTTGATCGTGGTCGTGATCATCGGCATCCTGGCCGCGATCGCGATTCCGCGATTCGGCGCCGCCCGCGAGCGGGCTTACGTGTCGGCGATGCAGTCCGACCTGAATCAGCTCCGGACCGCGCAGGAGATGTACTATCCCGAGAACACCTACACCTACGCCTCCGACATCGCCAACATCGCGGATCTAACGGCGACCGATGGCGTGACGCTGGTGATCAACACCGGCGACGGCGATGGGTGGACTGCGACCGCGACACACACCTCCACGGCAGTCGTATGCACTTACGACTCCACGGTGGGGACGATAGACTGCGCCTGATCCTGACCGGGGCGACCGGCCCGAAGCGCGGAGCCATCGAGCTTCGGTGAACGGGAGGTTGCCTCGCATGCGCGGCCGCGAAAATTGAGGGGCGGGGTGCGAATGGTCGTGCCCCGCCCCTCGTCCGTCCGGGGACCTTGCCGGTTGGATAGGATCCCGGATAGCGTTTCGAGGAGAGTCTCCCGAGGAGGAGAGCGAAGATGAACCCGAGCAAAAGTCTGAAGCCGGCCGCACGCGAAGGCCGCGTGGAATCCGCCCGCGATCGGACGGCCGGGTCGGCCCGCCCCGGGGCTCGCGGAGCGGGCCGCTTCCGGAGCCACTCTTCGAAGTCGAATCGGATGGCGGGATTCACCCTCATCGAGCTGATCATCGTGATCATGATCATCGGGCTTCTCGCCGCGATCATGATTCCAAGGCTCGACGATGCCCGGGCCCGGGCGCACTTCACGAGCATCGTGAGCGACTTCCGGTACTTCGCCCAGCAGCAGGAGCTCTATTACCTGTCCAATTTCGGCTACGCGACCGACCTGGATGCCCTCGATTTCACGCCGAGCCCCGGGGTCGCGGTCGAGGTGACGGAGGCGACGCGGCAGGGATGGGCGGCCCTCGGCACCCACACCTCGCTCGACGAGGACAAGGGGTGCGCCATCTATCTCGGGAACGCTGCGGCTCCGGACCTCCCAAACGGTCAGCCGCACACCGCGGGCCAGGGCGTCCCCCAATGCGCGCGCTGAGACCGCCGCACCGTCACGGCGGAGGATGACCGCCACCGCCGCGCCGACGTCTCGCCCCCGCCGGTCGGTCCGCCGGGAGCTTCTCGTCTCCATGGCGGTCCTGTTCACAGGCGCCGTTCTTCTCGCACTCGCCGCCCTCGCGGTCACGCTCCCACGGCTGGATTCGCCTGCACAGGGCGCCTTTCTCATCGCAGGGATCGTGACCGCGGACCTCGCGATCACCTTCATCTTCATGCGGTACTTCCTCCAGCGTACCGTCTTTCGACCGCTGGAGCGGATTGCCGCACAGGCGGAGTGGATTGCCGGAGGCGCCTACGAGGAGCGGATCCCGGGGGGCGACGGCGCCGAGCTGGACCGGCTCGCGCAGAGCCTCAACACGATGGCCCAGGCCTTCCTCGCGGACCGTGAAAAACTCGCCGAGAACGTCGTCTCCCTCGATCGGACGAACCAGGATCTCGTGGAGACGACCGAGGAGCTGGTTCGGGCTGCGCGCATGGCTTCGATCGGAACGCTGGCGGCTGGGCTCGCACACGAGGTTGGGAACCCCCTCGGCGCGCTCATGGCCTACCTCGGCGTGGCGCGAAACCGGATGCACTCCGGTGGCGACTCCGAGGGACCGATGGAATCCGCCATGGACGAGGCCCGCCGCATTGACCGCATCGTCCGAAGCGTGCTCGACTTCGCGGATCCGGGGCGGGACGCCGAGGGCCCCCCCACCGTTTCGGTCATCCGAGTGATCGATCGCTCACTGGAGCTTCTCAAGACGCGAGGGGCCCTCGACGGCATAACAGTGACCACACGCGCCGAACCCGGCGATCACATCGTGAACGCACGCCCCCAATACCTCGAACAGGTCCTGGTCAATTTGCTCATGAACGCCTTGTGGGCGGTGCGGGAGTCGGAGAGTCCCGAGATCCTGATTGACCTCAGGGCGGGGCCGGCCGTACGTGACCTCCCCGTCAAGCGGCGGCGTGATGACGATCCGCCGGAAGTGGACTATTCGCACCGCCGGCGAATCCCCCTCCTCTTCTCGGAAGGGACGGCCCGAAGGGCGATGGCCGGTGGCGAGGCGGCCCGCGACGTCGTCTTGATCGTCTCCGATAACGGCCCGGGGATTCCCGCCGACAGCCTCCCCTTCATCTTCGACCCCTTTTATACGACGAAGGAACCGGGGAAGGGCACCGGGGTGGGACTCGCCATCACCACAAGGATCGTGCAGGAACTCGGCGGTCGAATCGAAGCCGGGAATCGCCCGGAGGGTGGGGCGCGCTTCACTGTCAGGCTTCCAGAGGCTTCGGAGGGCGGATGAGAGTTCTTGTCGTGGATGATGATGCTGGACTGCGGAAGTCGCTTTCTCTGATTCTCGGGGACGCGGGTTACACGGTCCAATCTGGGCGCGACGCCACGGAAGGACTCAAGATCGCCCGTGACACCACCCCTGACCTCATCCTCGTGGACGTTCGTATGCCGGGGATGGATGGCCTCGCCTTCCTCGGGAGCTACCGGGAGTCGGGGGGTACGGCGCCCGTAGTCGTCATGACCGCCTACGGAAATATTGACGTCGCCGTGGACGCCACGCGAAAGGGGGCCGCAGACTTCATCGCCAAGCCTTTTGGCGGCGAGGAAATCCTACTCACGCTCAAAAAGGTCGAGGAACGCGAGCGGCTGCGGAACGAGGTGGGGCGCCTTCGCCAGGAGGTGCGTACCGAGAAGCGGTACGGCGAGATCGTGGCACGATCCCCGGAAATGGTGCGGGCCCTCGAGGTGGCGACCAAGGTCGCCCAGCACCCGACTTCGATCCTCATCACCGGGCCGACCGGAACGGGTAAGGAGCTCCTCGCCCGCCTTATCCACCGGGAAAGCGCGCGCGCGTCCGCTCCCTTCGTCGCGGTGAACTGCGGCGCGATTCCCGAAGGGCTCCTCGAATCGCAATTTTTCGGCTACGTGAAGGGTGCGTTTTCCGGTGCGGACTCCGATCGGGAAGGGCTCTTCGAGGCCGCGAACGGCGGGACCCTCTTCCTGGACGAGGTCGGCGAGCTTCCCGAGTCCCTCCAGGTGAAACTTCTGCGGGCCCTCCAGGAAGGCGAGATCCGGCGCGTCGGCGACACCAAGACGAGGGAGGCCGACGTGCGCATCGTGGCGGCCACGAATCGCTTGCTCGAGACCGACGTCGGCGTCGGTCGCTTCCGCGAGGACCTCTACTACCGCATCGCGGTCGTGACGGTCGCACTTCCCCCGCTCAAGGACCGGCCGGAGGACCTTCCCCTCCTCGTCCACCATCTCCTCGACGTTCATCGGCAGCGCCTGAACGTCGAAACCTCGGGAGTGGAGCGTCCGGCGATGGACGCCCTTCTCCAGTATTCATGGCCCGGAAATGTGCGCGAGCTCGGAAACGTCCTCGAGCGGGCGCTTGTGCTGTGCGAAGGTCCACGCATCCGCCTGGAAGACCTCCCGTTGCAAGTGAGGGAACCGGGCGCATCGGGTGGGCTTGGCATCGGAGAAGGACGGGACGACGGCGGCGGCTCCGGCGCTCCCTGGGGCGCGCTGGACGACAACGACCTCTCGGTGAAGCGCCGCTCGGCAGAGTTGGAGCGGCAACTGATCCAGACCGCGCTGAGGCGGACGGGCGGGCATCGCGGAAAGTCTGCCGCCCTCCTCGACCTGAGCGACCGCGCCCTTCGCTATAAGATTCGAGAGTACGGCCTGGAGTAAGCGGCCCGTCTCGGGAAGCCTCCGGCCCCGCGGGGTGCGGTTGAGCGTGGAGTCGCCGACTTCCGCGTAATGCGCGGGCTCGAACAGCCATCCCCACGCCCATACGGGTCGCCGAAGTTTTCGGCATGACTTCGACCCGTGGCTTCACTCTCCCCGAACTCGTCCTCGTCCTCCTCCTCGCCGGGGTTGCCGCCAGTCTCGCGATTGGCCCGGCGATCCACCAGGCCGACGCCCTCCTCCTCAGGGGGGCGCGAGAGGAGTTGATCTCTTTCTTCCGCCGTGCGCGCGGGGAGGCGCGCGCGCATGGCGAGGCTCGCCTCCTTCTCGCCGATGGGGGGGATCCCCTCCTTGTCCTCCCCGACGGGCGACCGCCGGTGCGCCTCCTCCTCAGAGGTCGCGGCGTCGAGTTGGACCTCCTCGGCGCCCGAGCCGATCTGGACCTCCACTTCGGTCCACTCGGGACCGCGCACTTCGCGGCCGCCTCCATTCGGCTGCGGAAGAGGAAGGCGATCCTATCGCTCACGGTCTCCGGATACGGGCGCGTCCGGCGATGAGGGGATGGACGTCTCTCGAATCCAGGGCGGGGGCCTCCCTCGTCGAGCTCGTCGTTGGCCTCACGATCTTGGGGATCGGTGCGGCTCTTTCGGCCCGCACCCTGGAGCTGGCCGCGCGGGAGCTCGACGCCGCCGATCTCGGAGCGCGCGCCACTCTCCTCCTCTCTGAGCTCCATGATGGCGTGTCGTCGGGATTCGCACCCGGGGAGCAAATCGCCGGACCGGGCATCCTCATCCCCTCCGCGGACAGCGGGGCCATTCGGGTGGAATACCATCCGCCTTCCGGAGGGGGACGCGAGGGGGAAGTCGGGGCGGGGTCCGGTTACCACCATCCGCGTAGCTGGTCACTTCCGAGCCGGCCGTGACGGTCCTCCGAAGCCGTTCCGGTGCTCTCCTGGCGGAAGCGATCGTCTCTCTTGCCCTCGGCCTCCTCGTCATCGCGGCCTTTGCCGGTGCACTCGTTGGTTCGCTACGCTGGATCGCGGTGCTCTGGGCTCGGGCCGAAGCGCTCGACGTCGTCCACACGGTTTGGACCGTCCTGGACGAGGAGCTACGATCGGGGATGCCCGGTCGGGACTGGCAGGTCCACGACGGAGGCGACTGGGTAGGTCTCCGGGCCTATCGTGGCCTCGCGCGTGTCTGTACCGTCGAGACCGTACCAGGTCCGTGGCCGGTAGCCTTCAGGGGACGAAGGGAGCCGGAACCGGGGCGCGATTCCGTCCTGGTTCTCGGCGGGGACGGGGGGTGGCGAGCCTTCGCGCTCGAGTCGGTGCAGGGTGGGGGGGAGTGCGTTGCCCGCGAGGGGGAGGTCGCGCAGCGCTGGGGCTGGACGCAGGGTTCGGCTCCTCCGCCGATCCTGGCGCGTCTCTACGAGCGCGGTGAATACCACCTTGCGGATGGGGCGCTGCGGTATCGCCGCGGCGGCGGGGGTCGCCAGCCCCTCACCCCTGAGCGGCTCGGCGCGGGGAGCGCATTCAGCGCAACCGCGAGGGGGCTCGACGTCACGCTCGAACTCGTCCCTCCGAACGGCGGCGCAGGTGAGTTCTACAGCTGGAGTCTAGAGGGGGCGGCGATTCACCCCGGTGCGTCCGGCGGGCCATGACCCTCCGAGGCCGCCTCTCCTCCCCGTGCGGGATGATTCTCCCGGTCGTCCTCTTCCTGACGCTGGCCCTCGGCGGGGCAGCGACCTCCATTCTCGTCCTGGCTCGCGCGGAGCGGGTCGTGGAGAGCGCCGCCCTCCGATACCTGGGAGATCGCGTTCTGAGTGAGGCGGCACTCGCGCGGCTTCCGGGGGACGGAGGATTCTCCCCTGGGGGTTCGAGCCCAGCGGCCACTCCGACGATCGAGCCCCTCGCCACCGATTACATCCTGGGCCGAGCGGGGAGTCGGGTGGGCGGCCCCAGGCACCACGCCCTCCTCTGGCGTCTGAATCCGGATTCCATCGCGGCGACCCTCCCGGGAGCCCTGGAGTTCGGATCCGCCGCGCCGTCCGGCACGATCGAGGCGATGGGACCGGAGTGCCCGGGGGGGTCCGAAACACGCGCGCTGATTCGGCCTCGGCCGCCCCCCTTTCCGGGAGCCGATCCTCCCTTGTTTGAGGGACCTCGACTGGGACCCCTCGGTTTGGATCGGCTCCTCGACGTCGCCACCGTGACGCTCGCAACCGCGGGCACTCTCCCGGAGGGAGAGTCCGTCGAAATCGTGCGCGTCCTCCCCGGAGTAGCCGTCGTCGCGGGGGAAGGCCGCGGAATGATCCTGTCGGAAGGAGATCTCACGATTCGAGGCACGGCGCACGTGCGGGGAATCGTCATGGCGGCCGGGACTATCGAGGTGGGCGGGGAAGCCCTCGTCGAAGGCGTTCTCCTTGCCGGAGGGTCGGTTCGCGTCACCGATCACGGCCGCGTGACAGGCTGCCGAGGGCTCGCGGCCATCGCGCTCTCCCACCCTCGGCTCTCGGGAACTCACGCAGTGTCCGGAGGCGAACGGCTGGGCCGCTTCTAACGAGCATGGTTAGGCGGTTGGCCCGCGAAGACCGGAACTTTGTGTCGAAGCCGGAACCGGCGGCCCCTGAAATCTCGGCCAGGGGGGCCGATTTTTCAGAGACTTTGGAGTCCGCCAGGGTGGCATGGAACTGGCACGATGAGAGGGCGCGGCTAGTCCCGGGGGATGAAGCGATTCCCCGCAACGGGGCCTGCGCGCCGGGGCGGAGGGGCGGGACGCACTCGATGGGCGGGCGGCGATGAGGGATACGAGCGGATTCACATTGATGGAAATGATGGTGGCCCTGGTGGTCGCCGGCGTCCTGAGTGCCATTGCGGTGTCAGGCTTCGGCGACGTGCACGGTCGCCTCACGGTGCGCTCGGCTCGAGCCGCCTTTCTCTCGAGTCATGCACACGCTCGTGCCCTCGCGGTGGAGCGAGGGGGGCTGGTGAGCCTCGTGGCGGACGCGGGGAGTGGGGTCGTTTCCGTTCAGGTCGGCTGTGACGGGCTCGGGGCGGTTCTCGAGTCGCGGGACTTCGCCGATAGTTTCGCGGTCGAACTGGAGGTCAGCGGAGATGCGCTCTCGCTCTGCATGACTCCGAAGGGCGTGGCGAGCCCTGCGTTGAACTCGTTCAACGACGAAGTCGAGGTGGCGTTCGTGCGAGGGACCGCGTCGGTGGCGGTAGTGCTTTTTCCTCTCGGACAGGCGGTCACTCCATGAATCGGGCCGGACTTACGCTGATCGAGATCGTCGTCGCGATGGTCGTGCTGACCGTCGGCGTGTTGGGTCTTGCGGCGGGCACGGGCTGGATGGTCCGGTCCACGGGTCTCACGAAGCTCGACACGAACCGAGCCGTGGCCCTCCAGGCGAGCGTGGAAGTCGTGCGGGGCTCCCCCTTCGCCGTCGTGGGATCGGGATCGGCGAGCCAAGGTGAGTTCGACGTCTCCTGGTCGGTTGTCGAGTCGTCGCCGAACTGGAAGCGCGTGGAGTTCGTGATCGTCGGGCCGGGTCGGGCTCCCGGAAGCATTGGACCCCGGGCGGCAATCGAAAGTTCAGTGGCGGACACACTCGAGTACCGGATCAATCGGCCATGAGCGTAACGAGCGGTCAGTTCCGGGAAGCGGTGCCCGCCCTCCGAACGGATGAGACGCCTGGATTAGCTCGCCTGTCGTCTCGCGGAGCCACCCGCATTTCTGGTCGCTCTTCGATACCGGGTGGGACGGCTGGGTTAGCTCGCCTGTGGGCTCGCAGAGCCAGCCGTAATGCTGGTCGCTCGGCAAGACCGGGCGGGACGGCTGGGTTCACGATCGTGGAACTCATCGTTTCGGCCCTCATCGCAAGCGTGCTCATGGGCGCCGTTTATCGGGTCCTGGTGACGAACCAGCGGGTGTCGGTCGTCCAGAGTGAACAGGTCGCGGGACACCAGACGGTGCGTGCCGGAATCGACCTGCTCACGCAGGAGCTGAGGGAAGTGAGTGCGGCCGGTGGAGATCTTCTCGTCATCGAGGAAGACCGGGTGTCCTTTCGCGCCCTCCGCGCCCACGGCCTCGTCTGTGTGGTCGGATCCGTGACCACGCCAGTCCTGAGAGCGGCGGTCATGACCCGTCCCTTCCTGGAGGGCGAATCGCTCTACGTCTTCGCCGATCTCGATCCCGAAACGGCGGCGGACGACGCCTGGCTCGAGACGACGATTCAGGATGCCGAGGATGAACAGACGTGCGGGGCCGACAACCATCCGGCCCAGAACCTCACCGTGACTGGCTTCGACGCCACGGACTGGACTTGGATCCGTCAGGGGGCGCCGCTGAGATCCTGGGAAGAAATCGAGTACACGGTGGAGGAATTCTCGGGGGAACTGTACCTCGTACGGGTCGCAGGGGGCTCGGTCGCACGGCTGGTGGGGCCGCTCCGCGATGAAGACGGACTCCGCTTCGACTACTTCGATGAGGACGGAGATCCAGCCGCGACCCCGGCGCAGGTTCGAATCGTCACTCTCGAACTCAGGACAGCCTCGCTCGCCACGACGGAGAGCGGCGGGGCGATCGGGGACAGCCTGACCACCTCCGTGCAGCTCAGAAACTGACGAAAACGACAACAGTGAAAGAACTTACAAGAGAAGAGGTCTTCAAGATGAGCGAGTCACTGAGGTGTGAATTTGTGTCCAGGGGAGTGGCAGGTGTCGCGCGGCCATGCGCTACATCGCGGGGCTTCGCACTGCCCGCGGCCGTGTTCGCCCTCGTCGTGGTTGGTGTGTTGGTGACCGGGGGGATCGTTCTCGCGACCCAGGAATCACGCATCGGGCAGGCGACGGAACGCGGCTCTCAGGCCTTCTACGTCGCGGAGAACGGCATGAACACCGTTCTCGGTACGTACAACCCTGGAGCGAGCACGCTTACCGTTTGGGGAAATACCGAGACGATCAATGGATCCTCTCCGCAGGGTGCTTGGGAGGCGGAGGTCCGAAAGGTGGACGATCGGCTCTTCTTCGTGATTACGACGGGCACCGTTCCGGCTCCCATGGGCGCTGAGGCCAGCCGTACGCTCGGCATTCTCGCGCGAGTCCTCTCGGTGGATCTCGCGCCCCCGGCGGCGCTCGTGACGCGGGGCGACGTGACCGTTCGCGGATCCGCGCAGATCCGCGGAGAGGATCAAAATCCCGCGGGCTGGGGCGCGGATCTGTGCCCGAGTCCCCTGGAGGATCTCCCCGCGGTGGTCACCGACGTCGCCACACCCCCGCGGACCGTGACGACCCAGGGAAACGCGGTAGTGAGCGGGTCCCCGGAGGCACACGTCGAGGATCCGAATCTGAACGCGGAGAGCTTCCAGCAGTTCGGCGACACGACTTGGGAAGACCTCGCGGCGATGGCGACCATCACCCTTCCGGGCGGAAGCCACAACGGGATGACCCCGTCTCTCACGGGTTCAGGGGCATGCAACTACGCGGACCCCATGAACTGGGGGGATCCCAACGACCCGTCCGGAGCCTGTGGGAGCTACTTCCCGATCGTCTACATCAACGGGAACGCAAATCTCCAGTCCAACGGGCGGGGGCAAGGAATCCTGCTCGTCGATGGCGACTTGGACCTCAGAGGTTCGTTCCACTACTACGGAATCATCATCGTGCAGGGGGAGTTCGGCGTCCAGGGCTCGGGGCAGGACGCCCCGCGCGTGTCGGGCGGTGTCATGTCCGCCAACCTGGCCATTCTTGGGGACACGCTCGCGGGCGGGGAGCAGTCCTTCGTCGGGTCCTCCATCGTTCGCAATTCCCGATGCGCGGTCCAGCGGGCGGTCATGAACAACTCGGCACTCAATCGGCTGGCCCCGCTCGCGGAACGCGGGTGGGTCGACATCACGGGGGCATCGTTCTGAGCAAAAACAGTTCACGGAGGTACAGGAACCCCGAGGGCTTGCGGAATTACTTGCTTGACAACATTCGATGACGGGTGGTAACCTGTTATCGCCTAAGGGAAAAATCTGTTTACTCTAAGGCGGCATAGACTTCGATGGGCCTATTCGGACAAAAAAAGACCTCGATCGGCCTCGACATAGGGAGCGGTTTCGTGAAGCTCGTCGAGGTGGACCACTCCGGGGACTATCCGGAAGTGGTTCGGATCGCAATGAGACCCCTCCTCCCCGACGCCATCGTGGAGGGGGAAATCATGGATCCTGGACTGGTATCCGAAACCGTAAGGGAGCTCGTCGCCGAGTCCGGCCTCAAGAAGAAGGAGGTCGTGACCGCGGTCGGCGGCCACGACGTGATCATCAAGAAGATCGAGATGGACCGGATGAAGGAGTCGGACGCACGCGAGGTGATCCGTTGGGAAGCCGAGCAGCATGTGCCCTTCGACATCAACAGCGTGGAGCTCGACTTCGAGATTCTGGATCCGGATTCGGACGGCCTTCAGATGCAGGTTCTGCTGGTCGCGGCGAAAAGGGAGCTCGTGGAAAACAAGGTCGCGCTCCTCGCCGAGGCGGGGCTGTCGCCTCGTCTCATCGACGTGGACGCTTTCGCGCTTCATAACGCGTTCGAGCGAAATTATCCCGAGGGGATGCAGGGGATCGTTGCGCTCGTGAATGTCGGACACGAGATGACGAACGTGAACATTCTCGAGGACGGGAGTCCGATCCTCACGCGCGACATTCCCTTCGGCTCCCGGAAAATGCGTGAGGATCTGCAGAGAGAGCGGGGCCTCACAGCCGAAGCGGCCGACGAGCTCCTCCAGGCTAAGGTGCGCCCACAGGACATCATGGCTTTTGTCCGCGGCAGCGCCGACGAAGTTGCCGTGGGTGTCGAACGGGCTGCCGCCTTCTTGACCACGCGGGACTCGGGAGCCGGGCTCGGCCGCATCTACCTCTCGGGCGGCGGAGCGCGGATCTCCGGGCTCGCCGAAGCGATTGGGGGGCGCCTCGCCGTCGAGACGATCCTCGTCAATCCATTCGAGAGGATCCCCGTCCGCGCTGGGACGCCGACCAACCTGGTCCTCGACGAGGTGGGTCCGATGCTCCTTCTCCCCCTGGGTCTGGCGCTCCGCGCTCCATGACCGAGATGCGGAGGATCGGGTGATCGAGGTAGACCTCAGGCCCGGCGCCCGGAGGAAATCCTCTCGCGGGCCCAAGTTTTCTTTCTCGCTTCCCAAGTTCGGGGGTGGGGGGAAGGCGCCCAGGATGGGCCGCTGGTCCATGGCGGCGGGAATCGCCGTGATCGGAGTCCTCGGGGGCGCCGCCTGGCTCTTCCTGGGGGTCATCGGCGTCGCCGAAGAGCTCCAAGTTCAGATTGAGCTCCAGCAGGCGGATTCCGCGCGATTTTCCGAGATCATTCGCCGGACTGGAGTGCTTCAAGCTCGCCGCGACACGATCGCGCGGCGGGTTGCCGTGATTCAGGACATCGACGACGCGCGATATCTTTGGCCTCACCTGATGGACGAGGTCGGGCGAGCGCTCCCGGACTACACCTGGCTTACCCGCATGACGGAGGTGACCGGGGGGGGAGCGGAAGTCCTCTTCCGACTGGAAGGACAGTCGGGAACCTACTTCGGGCTCACGACGCTGATGGAGAACCTCGAGGCGTCGCCCTTCATCGAACGCGTGTCGCTCATCTCCTCCGAGCAGGTCTCCGTTCCGACCGGACCCGGGACCAGCCAGTTCGTCTACTCGTTTACTCTCGAAGGGTTCAGCCGCGAACCTCCCCCGGAAGTGATCGAGCTCATTCCCCTCTTCGGGCCATCGGTGGTTCCGCCCGGCGTGCAGGGGGACTGAGCGATGTCACTCCTCCCCAAGGAGAGGAACCATCAGATCGCGCTGATCATCATCATCGCGGCGATCTCCGTCGGTTATGGATTCTACGAGTATTGGTACACGCCCCAGCTCGACGGGATAGACTCGCTTCAGGCCCGGCTGGACGGCCTCGAGAACCGCAATCGGCAGGCGCGTGTGGTGGAGGCCCGAAGCGCCGATCTCGAAGACGATCTCGTGATCTACGAGCGGCACGTCCGGCGGCTCGAGGAACTCATCCCCCAAAATGACGAAGTGCCCGCGCTCCTGAACAGCATCGTGCTCGAGGCGCGGCGCGTGGGAGTAGAGATGGGGGCGCTGAATCCAGGTCCCAGCGAAGCGGGCGAGTTCTATACGGAGCAGAGCTACGAGGTCGCCGTGGTGGGGGACTTCCATCCCGTCGGCCGGTTTCTGGCTTCCATCGCCTCCCTTTCACGAATCATCACGCCGATTGGGCTGGACGTGGAGCCTTACACCGGTACACCTCCCCAAGAAACGATGGTGGCTCCCGTCACCGCGCGCTTCCGCGTCCTCACGTACGTCCTCCCTGGCGCCGCCGGCGTGGCTGCCGTCCCCGCGGACGTCGGGAGGGTCAACGAATGAGTGGGGGACTGAAAGCCATGGCAACCGCGGCGCTCCTGGCAGGCGGGACCCTGAACGGGGACCCGATCTTCGCGCAGCAGCAAACGTCTCCGGGAGGAACTCCGCTAGACGTCCCCGCGGATACGATCGAGCTCGTGTACGACCGTGAAGTCTTCAGCTATCCGGGTTACGACCGGAGGAATCCATTTCGTCCTCTCACCGGGGCGGCTTCGGTGGGTCCGCGCTTCGAGGATCTGGTGCTCATGGGCCGGATCATCTCTTCGAATCCGGCTTCATCCATCGCCCTCGTGGGAGCGCGGCAACCAGGCACTCAGCAGGGCGGTGCCCCGGAGCGAACCTATCGCCTCAGGGTCGGTGACATCCTCGGCGACATCAGGCTTCTGGAGATCCGCGACCAAATGGTTCTCCTGGAAGTCGTGGAGTTCGGGTTGAGGGAAACGCGCATGTTGGAGCTCAGGCGGAACTTTAGCACGCCCGATCCGGCCATCGCGGCCGTGCAGGATGCCCAGGACCGACCTGCCCCCGAGCAAGCCCCGGCGGGTGGCTCCGTGGAGAACGCCGCTCCCGATGGGGCGCACGCGCACACCGCCTTGAACGGTAACGGAGGGTGGTCATGACTTCGGTATGGGCAACTTGGACCGTCGCACTCCTGATGGCGACTGGCGTCAGAGCGGACGGCACCGCCGCCGGAGACGTGACCGGATTACAGATCCTTCCGTCGGCCCAGAAGACCGAGGTGGTCATCGCGGTCGCCGGAGGCGTGGAGACGCGCGACTTCATGATGGAGGGCCCCCATCGAATCGTGGTGGACCTCATCAACGCGCGCTTTCTCCTTCCCCGAGAGAGCTTCGAGAATCTCGGGCGGGGCGGCGTGCAGACGATTCGCGCAAGCCAGTATTCGGACGACATCGTCCGGATCGTACTCGAAGTCCTGGGACCGGTCGGGTACTCGCTCTCGTCGGGGGACGGCTACGTCCGTATCTCCCTCGAAAACCCCTGGGGAGACTTTGAGCCTTGGGCTTCCGCGACCTCGGTTTCGTCCCCTGCCTCGACCGGTGTCGCCTCTGCATTGCTCACGCCCGCGGCGGCCGCGGCGACGGCCAGCCGCCCGCGCTGGAGCGGCCTGGCGCCGCAGCAGTTCGTGGACCCGATTTCGGTCACTTACGTGAACACTCCCATCCTCGAAGTCCTCTTCGACTTCGCGGAATTCTCGAATCGTTCGATCGTGCCGGGCGCGGGGGTCACGGGGACCGTCAACCTGGATATTCGCGGCCAGCCCTGGGACATCGCGCTCCAGGCGATCCTCGAGTCCCAGGGGCTCGCGGCCGAAGAGCTGGCGTCGGGGATCATTTTGGTGGATCAACTCTCCGCGCTTCAGAGTCGCGAAGAGGTCGAGCAGGTTGTGACCCGCACGTTCCGCGTCAACTACGCGACTGCATCCGAGCTCCAGACTTCGATCGAGACTCTCCTGAGCGAGCGTGGCAGCGTCGCCGTCAGCACATCCACCAATCAGCTGGTGGTGACCGACATCCCGCGGGTCATGGCCTCCGTCGAACAGCTTGTGAACGGGCTCGATCTGCGGACTCCCGAAGTGATGATCTCGGCGAAGATTTTCTTCGTGAACCGGACGGACCTGCAGGAGTTCGGCATCACCTACGATCTCAAGGACTCGCAGGGGAACCAGCTCAATCAACTCACGCCGGGAGGGATCGACGTAAACGGAGATGGTCAGATCAGCGTTGATCCCGAGGATGGAGAGGTAGTCGGGGTCGGGACGAACGTCGTCGCCCTCGGAGGGAATTCGATCGCGGCGCTCGGGAACGCGAACCAGCGGGTCACCGGGCCGGCGCTCCAACTCCTCACCTCGCTGATCATGGGGCGCCATACCCTGATCTCCTTCGTGGAAGCACTGCAGTCGGTCAATCTGAGCGACGTCCAGTCCGCGCAGTCCACGCGCGTTCTCGACAATCGTCTCGGACGAATCGTGGTTGGCGAACGCACCCCGATCCGCGTCGTGGACGCGGGAGCGGCTGGTGGCGGCCAACAGGCGGGCGCGCAGTTCCCGCAGGCCACGGTCCAGATCGAGGAGACCGGGATCATCCTCGAGGTGACGCCGCACGTGACGGCCGGAGATCTCATCTGGATGGATGTCCGCGCGGAAAGGTCGGGCCTAGAGATCTCTCCGAACGCCGACATCGGCTTCATCTTCAACACACAGTCCGTGGACACGCAGGTTCTGGTCCCGGACGGCGAAACCGTGGTCATCGGCGGCCTCACTGTCACCGAGCTGACGCAGTCGCGGGCAGGGATCCCCCTTCTTCAGGACCTTCCCCTCATCGGGCGATTTTTCCGACTGTCCCGGGAACAGACGATCCAGCGGGACCTCCTGATCCTGGTCACTCCCGAGATCAGTCGCTGACGTGACGACTCCGATGATTGGCCCCTTGGCACGCGCCGCTCGGCGGCGGAGACGCTGGAGAGCCCCCGTAACGGGCGCTCTTGTCGCGCTTGCCGCATGGGGGTGCGAAGGCCAGAACCTCTTCGGGCCGGGCGTCGGCATCGGTCCGCAGATCATCAACTTCCTCCTCCCGCCCTCCGTGATGTCGGGCGGGCTCCTGTCCGTTGAAACCCGAGCCGTGGCACTCGTGCGGGTGGACTCGATCGTCCTGACCGCGACCGGAGGCGAGTTCGCTTTCCGGCGCGTCCAGATGTCGCAGAACAACGAAACGGACTTCTCGGCCGGGACGGACTTCGAGATTCCAAAACCGATTACGGACACCCTCGTCGTGGTCACCGCGATCGCGTACGACGCCCAGGGAAACCGAAGCCTTCCGAGCGTGGACACGGTCCGGGCCATTGATACGACGCCGCCGACCACGACACTCGCGGTCGGACAGGGGGTCGTCGGACAGGGAAAGAGCTTCGACATCGAAGTGCAGGGGGAGGATAACATCGGGTTGCGGGCGATCGGCTATCAGATGCTCTCGCCGGCGCAGCAGCAGGTGGCGCGGGACTCCGTCCTGATCGGCGGCCTCGTGAACGTGGCCCAATTCACCTTCGATGTCCCCATTGATTTCCCCCTTGGCGACTATGCGCTGAATCCCTTTGCGTGGGACCTCGAGGGGAATTTCGGGATGGGGATGGAAGCCGACTCGATCGAGGTCATCTTCATTGACGAAGAGGACCCGGTCGTGGACATCCAGCTTCCGGCGCCGGGCCTCCAGGTGGCCGAGGCCGACTCGGTTCTGGTGCGCGTGCGGGTCACCGACAACGACAAGGTGTCGCTGGTGAGGATCGAAGGCGTCGCCTTCCGAGGCGACCCGGATCTCGGGACCTTCGAGGTCATCGACCGCTACAATCCTTGGAACATCAACCTCGTCCAGGCTTCAGCGGACACCACGCTCACCCGCTTCCTCAAAGCGAACGCACTCATCGGCGCGGAAATGGTCCAGGTGATCGTCACCGCGACCGACAGGCAAGACAATGTCTCCGCCGACACCGTCTCGATCCAGATCCTGGCGGACGAGAGTCCCCCCGTGGTCGTCATCAATGCCCCCGGGACCGGCGCCATCTTCAACATCGGGGATTCGATCTCGCTCCTGGCGACGGTCTCCGATCCCAACGGTTTCGTGAAGAGCGGCGTCGTTTCGGTGCGATTCCAGGGGATCTCTCTCCGCGGCGACCCCGATCTCCTCGCGGAGGAGGAGATCGTCCGGTTCCAGCCGCGGGAGGTCCAGCTCGATCCGCCGCGCATCCTCCCGCAGCAGATCCTCCGCCTGATGATCCCGGTGCCAGATACGACGGAGGAGGCCGTCCACTTCATCGTGACGGCCACCGACGCCCGTGGGAACGTCGCCGCCGATACGATCACGGTGACACTGACGGCAACGGAGGAGCTCGCCCCCTCGATCCAGATCCTGAATCCCACGGTGGACTCCGGCTCATCTCTCACGGATTCCATCTTCGTGCGGGCCCGGATCCAGCATCCCATCGGGGTGGCCCGCGTCATCTTTTCGGGGGTTGCCCACCGGGGAGATCGTGACCTGGGAACACACCAGGAGGTTCTCCGCTACGCGCCCAAGGTCGTGGACTTCAGTAGTCCGCTTCCCATGGACACGATCATTGCCCGTTTCCTCCAGCCGCTCGGTACCGTTTCGGAGTCCGTGTATATCCGGGTCGTGGCGGAGGATGCGTTCGGAGTCGTCGGCCGCGATTCGGTCCTGATCACGATGGGTGGACCCTCGGTCCAACTCCCCGACCTCGTGGACGGGCAATCCATTTCGGCCGGCCAGGCGCTCCCGATCCGGGTGACGGCCACGGACCCGGCCGGGGTGAACCTGGTACGTGTCGAGATCAGCGGCGCGGACACGGCCACCCTCGAAGACTTCGTGCTGGCCGGCCAGAATCCGAATGCCATAGACCTGACTTTCGACTACACGATTCCCGCGCTCGCATCGGGTCCGCTGACGATTCGGGCCACCGCGCGCAACACGAACGGTATCTTCGGAACCGCGCCGCTCGTGACCCTGAACGTCATCAGTGGGGGCGGCGGGGTAGACGGAATCGCCCCCGAAGTGCGGATCCTCATCGAGCCCCAGGGAGCGGTCGGCGACCCGAATCGGATCGAGGTGACCGACTCGATCCGGGTGAGCGTCACCGCGCGCGACAACGCCGGTGGCTCGGGGGTCCAGCGGACCGGATACACCGTGCGGGTGGTCCGGCGAGACAACCAGGCGGACACGCTCTGGCTTGCCGATACGATCTCGACGGGCGGTGGCGTGGGCGGCACCGTCACGCGGGTCTTCAGGCTCCGCGCGCTCGAAGACTTCGTGGACTCCCTCGGTGACCCGTTCTATGACCCGGTCAATCGCCCGGACACACTCGATCTCGACTTCTTCGGGTGGTCCATGGACGCGATGGGGAACTGCGCGGCGGCGGTGTCGTCCACCCTCTTCCAGCGACTCGGTTGCGCCACCGTAACGGACGGCGGCGACGACTTCACAGTCGCGACGGGAGAGACTGGACAGCACGTGGTCCTGGCCCTGGTCTCAGGCGAAACGGTTCGCCTCCCGGCCGGCGGATCCATCGCCGACGCGGCGATCCATGCCCCCGAGGGCCTCCTCATTCTCTCGAATATCTCGCTCGGGCATCTCGAGGTTTTCGACCTCGCGACGCGGACGTATGAGAGTCCGATTCTCGTTGGGTCCGACCCGTGGGGGCTCGCCCCGGGACTGATTGACGAAAACCTCCTCTTCGTGGCGAATTCGGGGGGGACGAACATCTCGAGGGTCGATGTGGGCGGGCGCATGGAGCTGAATCGAATCTCCACGCCGAATACGCTCCTCTGGGACGTGCAGGAGTCGGTGAACCAGGGTCAGGTGAACTTCACGGCGATTCCCTTCGACTTCTCCGACCGGCCCCAGTTCGTGGCCGAAGACGTTGCGGGTCGGCTCGTGTATTCGACACGGCCCACGGGAGCCGCGCCGGACGGAACGATTCGGCTCGTGGACTTCGGAGTCGGACCGACGCCCGAGGTTCTGCTCTTCACGGGGCATGGTCGGACGACGCCCTCGGACGGCTGGCGGGCGTTGGGGAATGTGGATCGGGCCTTCACCGAGCCCGGCGGCATCTTCTTGCGCACGCACCAGCCGGGAACCCCGGCGACTGAATTCACCACGGCAGTCTACACGGGCGTGTGCCCCACGGACGGAACCTGCGGCGCTTTCGCCGAACTGCTCGGCGACGTCTCCACCGCCGTCCCTGCCGACCCCCTCTTCTGGCCCGTCGGATTCCAGGGCCGGTGGGACATCGAGTCCGTGGGGCTCACCGACACCACCTTTATCGCGAGGTCGGGTGACGGAAGCG
The DNA here is from genome assembly GCA_040882465.1 of Gemmatimonadota bacterium. NCBI lineage: Bacteria > Pseudomonadati > Gemmatimonadota > Gemmatimonadota bacterium. Next base: position 47,014 of record JBBEBG010000029.1, on the reverse strand, counting down.
TCGTGGCGATCGGCGAAGGCGCCACGGCGACGACGGGCCGGATCTTCCTCTGGCGGGCCGCGGACGAGTCCATCACGGACGCGATCACCGTAGTGGACCTCGTCGGGAACGCGGCCGAGCGGGTCTTGGGCGTGGCGATGAATCAGGACGGGACGATGGGCGTTGGACGCGGGTTGTTCGGCGTATACTTCTTCGACAGGGATCTCCGCCTCATCGGGAGCCCGGCGATTTCCGCCGGAGGCGGCGGCGTGGCGTTGCACCCGACGCACACCGGAGAAGGGCTCGCAACACCGGCGAATCGGGCGTACGCATTCGTTCCGGTAGGGAACAACCGGGTCGAGATCTACGACACCCGTAACTACTTCCGGAGTGGCCATGTGCATATCCGAGACACCATCGTCGGACCGGTGCGCTCGACCCTTCCGTTCCCGGGCGACAATGCGGGACTGACCTGCGGGACAGACGGTTCTGGGGCTGTCATTTTGGCAGGGTCCGACGACGCATGCGTCGCCGTGAAGCTTTACGGGGTCGGGAGCCAGGGCGGCGTGGTCGTCATCAACGTCACCAAGGCGGACATCCTCCGTGGGCCCTGATGCGCGCTTCCGGGGTGACGGCCATCAGGCCGGACCCTCCTGAGGAGAGCGCGTCATTCCTGACCGGTATTCGCCACGCCCGGTCTGGACACGTTCCAGACCGGGCGTGAGCTTACCTCGATGACGCTCCTTCGCAGCATTTCTTTTGGGACCGCCGGGGAATCCCACGGGAGGGGACTCGTGGCCTTCCTCGAAGGGATCCCCGCCGGTCTTTCTCTGGAAATGGCGCGGGACGTGGACCCTCATCTGGCGAGGCGCCAGGGCGGACATGGCCGCGGGCGCCGGATGGAGATCGAGTCGGACCGGGCCGAGATCATCTCCGGGGTCCGCCTCGGCGAGACGCTCGGGTCTCCGATCTCCATGCTCATCTGGAATCGGGACTGGGAAAACTGGACCACGGCGATGAGCCCCCTGCCTCCCCCCGCCGACGAGAACCCGAAAGCGTTACGCGCCATGTACCTCCCCCGCCCAGGTCATGCCGACCTGGTCGGCGTGCTGAAATACAACCGACGGGACACTCGCGACATCCTGGAGCGGGCCAGCGCCCGGGAGACCGCGGCCCGCGTGGCCTGTGCCGCCGTGGCGCGCCGCCTCCTTTCCGAGTTCGGGATCGAGATCGGGAGTCACGTTCGCTCCATCGGGGACGTCGAGGCGCGCCCTCCCGAGGCGCTTCCCGACGACCTGAATGGGGCGGCAGATATTTCACCGGTTCGCACTCTCGATCCCGAGGCGAGCGCGCGGATGGTGGAGGCGATCGACCGGGCCAGGGACGCAGGCGACACCCTCGGTGGGGTCTTCGAGGTCGTCGCGACCGGGGTTCCCGTCGGGCTGGGAAGCCACGTCAGCTGGGACCGAAAGCTGGACGGCCGCCTCGCGGGTGCGATGATGTCCATCCAGGCGATCAAGGGAGTCGAGATCGGGCTCGGTTTCGAGGGGGCCCGGCGTCCGGGCTCCCGCGTTCACGACCCGATCGTACGGAGCAGCGCGGCCGACCGCGCGGGGGGATTCGCGCGCTCCTCCAATGGAGCCGGGGGGCTCGAAGGGGGCGTCACTACGGGCGAGCCGATCGTGGTTCGCGGCGCGATGAAGCCGATCTCGACGCTCATGAAGCAGCGCCTCCCTTCGGTGGACCTCCGCGATGGGAGCGCCCAGGAGGCCGCCACGGAGCGGAGCGACGTCTGCGCGGTCCCCGCTGCCGCAGTGGTGGGCGAGGCGATGGTCGCGCTCGTCGTTGCGGACGCGTTCATGGAAAAATTCGCGGGGGACTCCATCCAGGAGACACGCCGGAACTTCGAGGGATACCTCGCGTACCTGTCCGAGCGCGGTTGGGGCGAACGCTGACGGTGGCGCCGGCCCCGGATGCGCACCTGCCGGGACACCCCGCCGAGCTTCCCTTTCGGCGCATCCTCCTCGTGGGATTCATGGGGAGCGGGAAGAGCACGGTGGGTGCTCTCCTCGCGCGGGAGCTCGGGTGGAGTTTCGTGGATCTCGATTCCGTCCTCGAGGAGAGGGCCGGGCGCACGATCCCGGAGATCTTTCGCGAGGAAGGGGAGGCGGCCTTCCGGGAAACCGAGGCGCGCGTGGCCGGCGAATTCCTCGAGGAGACGGCAGTCGTCCTCGCCTCGGGGGGCGGGTGGCCGTGCCACGAGGGACGAATGGAGTCGGTCGGAGAAGGGACCCTTTCCGTCTGGCTTCGGGTTCCGGGTGCGGAGGTATGGGAGCGCGTGAGCCGAGAACCGGGGTCGCGTCCCCTCCTCCGGGTTTCGCGACCGCGAGAGCGGATCGAGGAGCTCCTCGCGGCGCGGGAGCCCCATTACAAAAAAGCGGCGTGGTGGGTCGAGACGGGGAACCGCCGCCCCGAGGAAATCGTTCGGTTGGTGATGGACCATTTGGCGACCGATCCGGAGCGGCCTCTTCGAGCCTGAGGGCGAGGGGCCGCGTTCCATTTTTTCAACCAGGGATTCCACGACGGGAATGGCGAAGGGGAACGGCCACACCACCCGACATCTCGTGATCGTCGAGTCGCCCGCGAAGGCGCGGACGATCGGTCGCTACCTCGGCCGCGGATTCGACGTCGCCGCCTCTGTCGGGCACGTCCGTGACCTCCCGCCGAAAGAGCTCGGAGTGGACGTGGAGAACGGCTTCGAGCCGCACTACGTGACCATTCGCGGCAAGGCGAAGGTTCTCCAGGAGCTGAAGCGCAAAGCGAAGGACGTGGACATGGTGATCCTCGCGACCGACCCGGATCGAGAGGGCGAGGCTATCGCCTTCCACGTCGCCGATCACCTCGGTTTCGGCGACAACCCCGACCGCTTCCGCCGGGTAGAGTTCCGAGAGATCACGAAGGTCGCCGTCGAGAAGGCGCTCCGCGCGCCCGGGACGCTCGACATGAAAAAGGTCGAGGCCCAGCAGGCACGGCGCATCCTCGACCGGCTCGTGGGATACGAGGTCTCTCCCTTCCTCTGGAAACCGATCCGCCCCGGGCTCTCCGCCGGGCGTGTGCAGACGGTGGCGCTCCGCCTCATCTGCGAGCGGGAAGACGAGATCAAGGCGTTCGTGGCCCAGGAATACTGGTCCATCACGGCGCATCTCGAAAAAGACGATCAACCGTTCGAGGCTAAGCTCCACCAGTTGGACGGGAAGGCCTTCACTCTGGGCGACGAAGCGTCGGCCACAGAGGTGCTCACGGACGTTGCCGGGCTTCCTTTTGTCGTCACCGAGGTGAAGAGGCGGGAGCGGCGGAAAAATCCGCCCGCTCCGTTTACGACGTCGACCCTTCAACAGGAAGCGGCGAAGCGGCTCCGCTTTTCGGCGCGCCGCACGATGTCTTCCGCCCAACGCCTCTACGAAGGTGTGGAGATCGGGGCCCGCGGGGCCGCGGGGCTCATCACCTATATGCGCACGGACTCCACGCGTGTCTCCGCCGAGGCGGCGGAAGGTGCGCGCCGCTGGGTCGCGGGAGAGTTCGGAGACGTTTACCTCCCGTCGGCCCCCCAGCTCTGGTCGGGAAAGCAGCAAAAGGGCGCCCAGGAGGCCCACGAGGCGATCCGCCCGACCGATCCGTCCCTGCACCCCGATGAGGCCCGTAACTTCCTCGACGAGGACGAGGCCCGCCTCTACGAATTGATCTGGCTCCGCTTCGTGGCGGGTCAGATGAACGCGACGATCTTCGACACCACCACCGCGGATTTCAACCTCGCGGGGCTGAGCGGACGCACCTATCTCTTCCGCGCCACGGGTTCCATCGTGCGATTCGACGGATTCGCCCGCCTCTACCAGGAGGCGACCGAAGCCGGGGAGCACCGCCGGCTCGACGATTTGGCCCCTCTTCCCTCCCTCGCCCAGGGGGACCACGGGACGCTGAAGCGGCTCGAGCCAAAACAGCACTTCACTCAGCCTCCAGCGCGATTCTCCGAGGCCAGTCTCGTGAAGGAGCTGGAGAGGCAGGGGATCGGGCGCCCTTCCACCTACGCGCAGATCCTCTCCACGATCCGCGACCGGGGGTACGTGGAGATGGAGGAGCGGCGCTTCGTCCCGACCCCGCTCGGCGACACCGTCGCGAAGCTCCTCGTCCGTGTCTTTCCCGATCTTTTCGACCCCGAGTTCACCTCTCGCATGGAGGGTGACCTCGACCGGGTCGAAGAGGGGGAAGTGCCCTGGAAGGGGGTCCTCGAGGCTTTCTATCCGTCCTTCAAGAAGCGGCTCGAGGAAGGGAAGGCTTCCTCCGAGCAGATCGTGAAGGAGATTCTCGCCGCGGAGGGAGAGGTCTGCGACAAGTGCGGGAGCCCGATGCTCGTCCGGTGGAACCGCTATGGACGATTTCTCGGGTGCTCCGCCTATCCGGAATGCCGGAACACCCGGTCTCTCGACGGCGGGGGAGACGGCGCGGCGGGGACCGACCTCGGGCGCGATTCGGCGACGGGGCTCCAGGTCCTCCTCAAGGAGGGACCCTACGGTCCGTACGTTCAACTCGGCGAGACCGCGCCTGAAGGAGAAAAGCCGCGCCGCGTGAGCCTCCCTCGTGGGTCGGACCCCTCCACCGTCGGACTCGACTTCGCTCTGCGGCTCCTCTCCCTCCCGAGGACCGTGGGGACCGATCCGGAGAGCGGTACGGCCATCACCGCCGGGCTGGGACGCTACGGTCCCTATGTCGAACGGGGAGGGACCTACAGAAACCTCCGAAACGCCGACGAGATCTTCTCGGTGACCTTGGAAGCAGCGCTCGAGCTTCTCGCGAACAAGTCCGGCGCGCGGGTTTTGAAGGAGCTCGGAACTCACCCGGAGTCTGGTGCTCAGCTCAGAATCTTGGATGGGCGTTACGGCCCGTACGTCACGGATGGGTCGGTGAACGCGAGTATCCCGAAGGGCGGGGACCCCGAGGTGGTGACGGTCGAGGAAGCCGTCGAGCTCCTTGCCGCTTCCGCTCGAAAGGGAAAGGGAGGCCGCGGTCGCCGCGGTCGCGGAGGGCCGCCGGCGAAGGAGAGGGGCGCCGGATTGGAGAAGGGCTCCTCGAAGGGGAAGAAGGGCTCCGGCACCGGCAAGGCCCGGAGTGGGGGAGTGAAAAAGCGAGCCGCCCGAGGCGGTGCCCGAAAGGCAGCTCCGAAAGAGGAGGGAGGCGAATCCGTTGAGTGACCGGGAGGTGACGGTGGTCGGGGGTGGGCTGGCTGGTTGTGAGGCCGCGCTCCACCTGGCCGAACGCGGTTACCACGTCCGCCTCGCCGAAATGCGTCCGGTCCAGCGGACCCCCGCGCACCAGACGGACGCGCTCGGGGAGCTTGTTTGCACAAACTCCTTCAAGAGCGAGGACCCGGCAAACGCGCACGGCCAGCTCAAGCGCGAGATGACGGCGCTCGGCTCGCTCCTCCTCCGCGCGGCAGATGAAGCCCGAGTGCCGGCGGGGGCCGCCCTGGCCGTGGACCGGACAACATTCGCCCGCGCGATGACCCGCACGATCGAGGCGCACCCCGGGATCGAGGTCGAGCGCGCGGAGGTACGGGAAGTCCCTCCCGGCCCCGCGATCGTTGCGACCGGCCCCCTCACCTCGGACGCCCTCTCCCAGGCGATTCGCGCGGAGCTGGGGGAAGAGGGACTCGCCTTCTTCGATGCGATCGCACCGATCGTGGACGGCGATTCCCTGGATCATACGGTGGTCTTCGCACAGGGGCGCTTCGAACAATCGCCCGACTACCTCAACTCCCCATTCTCCCAATCCGAATACGAAGCCTTCGTCGCGGCGGTCGCCGCGGCCGACGTGCATGAGCCCGGCCACGACTGGGACGCGGTGCCCTACTTCGAGGGATGTCTTCCCATCGAGGTGATGGCGGCGCGCGGGCCGCACACACTCCGCTTCGGTCCGATGAAGCCGCTCGGCCTCACGGATCCGCGCACTGGAAAACGCCCGTATGCCGTCGCACAACTGCGTCGGGAAGACCGGGCCGGCCAGATGTGGAACCTGGTCGGGTTCCAGACGCGGCTCCGGATCGCGGAGCAACAGCGGGTCTTCCGCACGATTCCGGGGCTCCAGGACGCGGAATTCCTGCGCTTCGGTTCGATCCACCGAAACTCCTACCTCAACTTTCCCGGCGCCCTCAGCCGGCATGGGGCGCTGCGTGACCGGCCCGAGCTCCTCTTCGCGGGACAGATCACGGGAGTGGAAGGGTACACCGAGTCGGCCGCGTCGGGGATCCTCGCGGCGGTCAATCTCGACCGCGTCCTCCGTGGCCTCGACCCGGCCATCCCTCCACCGGCGACGATGTTGGGAGGGCTCCTCCGGTATCTGGCCGAGAGCGATCCCGGGCACTTCCAGCCGATGAATTCCAACTGGGGTCTCGTGGATCCACTGGGAGTCCATGTTCGTGACAAAAAACGGAAGCGGGAGCTCCTCGCGGAGCGGGCCCAGCGGGACTTCCTCGCGTGGATGGAGGATTCGGGAGTGCCCTTCGCCGAGGGGCTGGAATTCGTGCGGCCCCCCGAGGCAGCCGAAGTGGCCGGGGTGTCTCCATGACGGGGGAATCGGAGCTCTTCCTCCGGCACCTGGCCGACGAACGCCAACTCTCGGAAAACACCCTGATCGGGTACCGGCGAGACCTCCAGGACCTCGAAGACTTTCTCGGCGACTACCTGGGGACGCCGGAGTGGCGCTGGACCGAGGTGGACCGTCTCGCACTCCGAAGTTTCCTCGGGGCATGCCAGGTGCGGGGACTCGCGAAGCGTTCGATCACCCGAAAGGTTTCCGCCGTGCGCACGCTTCTCCGTTTTCTCCACCGGGAGGGGACGCTCACGGCGAATCCGGCGCGGGGCCTCCGTTCGCTCCGTTCGGAACGGGAATTGCCTCCGCACCTGGCCCGGAAGGGAGTGGACGCGGTCTTCGGGCTCGCGGAGGCGGACGCGGCGAAAAATGCGCTCGAGGGGACACGCACCCTCGCCATCCTGGAGCTGCTTTATGGGAGCGGGCTCCGCCTGTCCGAACTCCATGGGATGAACTTGGAGGAGCTGGACACCGTGGGGGAACAGGTGAAGGTCCGGGGGAAGGGAGGGAAGGAACGAATCGTCCCCCTCACCTCTTCCGCCACCCGGGCCCTTCGAAAGTACGAGTTGCGGCGCCGGGAAACGGCGGCCCCTTCCGACGGAGGGCCACTCGTCGTGAACCAGGGCGGCGAACGGCTCTCCCGGCGCTCGATTCAGCGCGCCGTCCGGGCGCTCCTGGACCGCGCCGGGGAGCGCGAAGGGATTTCCGCTCACTCACTCCGGCACTCGTTTGCGACTCATCTCCTGGACGCGGGCGCCGACCTGATGGCCGTGAAGGAGCTCCTGGGGCACGCGTCCCTCTCCACCACGCAGATTTACACCCACACGTCACGGGAGCGGCTCCAGCGGGTATACCGGGAAACGCACCCGCGCGCATAGAGATGACAAGAATGGTTTGTTCAGCCCACAAAGACCGAGGAGGGCGATGACTCGTCCAAGAATTCGATCCACCACCGTGGTGGCCGTGCGCCGCGACGGGGCCGTCGCGATGGGCGCGGACGGCCAGGTCACGATGGGCGACACCGTCGCCAAGGGGCGGGCCGTGAAGGTCCGCACCCTCAAAGGGGGACGAATCCTCGCGGGATTTGCCGGAGGGGTTGCGGACGCCTTCACTCTCTTCGAGCGTCTGGAGGAGAAGCTGGAGCGTTATCCGGGAAATCTCACCCGGGCCTGCGTCGAGCTGGCGAAGGACTGGCGGGTGGATCGCTACCTCCGTCGGCTGGACGCCCTCCTCCTAGTGGCGGACCGAAGTCACCTCTTCATGGTCAGTGGCGACGGCAACGTCCTCGAACCGGATGAAGAGGTGGCGGCGATCGGGTCGGGCGGATCGTACGCCCTCGCGGCGGCGCGCGCCCTCCGACTACGCACAGAACTCACTCCGCGTGAGATCGTCCAGGACGCTCTCGAAATCGCCGCGAGCATCTGCATCTACTCGAACGACCACATCACGGTGCTGGAGCTTTCGACCGTGGATCCGGACGCCGAGTCCGAGCCTCGATCCGAAGCCGAGGAAGGGAAGAAGGAAAGATGAGCTCGAGCGACCGGGAGGGGAGTGGGGGCGCGGTCAACCGCACCACCGATGGGGGGAAACCTCCCGTCGAGCGGGAACCCTCCGCGCAGGATCGTCCGGAGGAAGGGGTCTGGATCGACCAGCTCACGCCTCGCCAGATCGTGGCCGAGCTCGATCGGTACATCATCGGGCAGCGCGCGGCGAAAAAGGCGGTCGCGATCGCGCTTCGCAACCGCTGGCGCCGCCAACGCGTGGAGGGTGAGCTCCGGGACGAGATTCTCCCGAACAACCTCATCCTCATCGGACCGACCGGGGTCGGAAAAACCGAGATCGCCCGGCGCCTCGCCCGCCTCGCGGGGGCTCCCTTCGTAAAGGTGGAGGCTTCGAAGTTCACCGAAGTCGGCTACGTCGGGCGCGACGTCGAGTCCATGATCCGCGACCTCGTGGACACGGCGGTGAACCTTGTCCGGGCGGAACGGGAGGACGACGTGGAGGATCTGGCGGTCGCAGCGGCCGAGGAACGCCTTCTCGACCTCCTTCTCCCCCCTCTCCGGGGGAAAGAGGCGGCACCGCGCCCCGGGGCGAGCCCTCCTGTCTTCGTCGCGGGTCCGGGCGGGATCCATGCGCCGGTCGCCGTCGAGGTGGACCGGGAGATCCAGGACCTCTCCGTCGCCGCGGCACCGACGACCGACGAGGAGGGGGCAGCGCTCGAGGAGCGGCGGCAGCGGACACGGGAAAAACTCCGCGCGCTCCTCCGCGACGGGAAACTCGAGGAACGGATGGTCGAGGTAGAGGTCCAGCAGGCGCCCAACCTCGACGGGATGATGATCCCGATGGGCGTCGAAGGAATGGACCACAACTTCACCGAAATGCTCCAGGACATGCTCCCCAAGAGGACGAAAAAGCGGTCCGTGAGGGTCTCCGAGGCGCGGAGGATCCTCCTCCAGGAGGAGCTGGACCGGCTCGTGGACATGGACGAGGTCGTCAACGAGGCCCTCGACCGGACAGAAGAGAACGGGATCGTCTTCCTCGACGAGATCGACAAGATCGCGGGGGACCGCGGTGGGGTCGGTCCGGACGTGAGCCGAGAGGGGGTCCAGCGCGATCTTCTTCCGATCGTCGAGGGATCCAACGTGCAGACGAAGTACGGCCTGGTCCGCACCGACCACGTCCTCTTCGTCGCGGCCGGAGCCTTCCACGTCTCGAAGCCCTCCGATCTCATCCCCGAGCTTCAGGGAAGGTTTCCGATCCGGGTGGAGCTCCGCCCCCTCGAGGAGGCGGACTTCGTCCGGATCCTGACCGAGCCTCGCAACGCCCTGATCCGCCAGTACACGGCGCTCGTGGAAACGGAGGCGGCGAAGATCCGGTTCGAGGAGGACGGGATCCACGAGATCGCCCGGATCGCCTTCCAGCTCAACGAACGGATGGAAAACATCGGCGCTCGCCGGCTCCAGACGGTGATGACCACGCTCCTCGAGGCCGTCCTCTTCGAGCTTCCGGACGGAACGGCGCCCGACGGGGAGCTCGTGGTGGACCGGGCCTATGTCTTGAAGAACCTGGCCGCCATCGTGGAAGACGAAGACCTCCGGCGATACATTCTCTGATTCCTGTAGTGCGCCGCTCGTGGGATCGCCATTCGAGGCCACCCGGGGGCGGCGTCGCCACTTCGGAGGACCGAGGTTGACCGACGCGAACAGGCACTTCCTTCATCTCCGCGATCTCACCGCTGAGGAGCTCCGAGGGCTCCTCGAGACGGCGCACCGGCTGAAAAGCGGTGCTGAGGCCCCGGATCGCCCGCTTCGGGGGAAGACGCTCGGGATGATCTTCCGGAAGCACTCCACGCGAACCCGCGTCTCTTTCGACGTGGGGATGTTTCAGCTCGGCGGCCACAGCACCTTCCTCTCCGACCGTGAAACCCACATGGGGCGGGGGGAGACGATCGCGGACACGGCGCGCGTCCTCTCGCGCTACGTGGACGGGATCATGATCCGAACCTTTCGTCACGACGAGGTGGAGGAGTTTGCACGGCATGCGTCGGTCCCGGTGATCAACGGGCTCACCGATCTCGTCCACCCCTGCCAACTCCTGGCGGACCTCCTCACCGTAAGGGAAGAATTCGGGTCGGGCCTGGATGAACTGACGGTGGCGTGGGTCGGCGACGGGAACAACGTGGCGAACTCCTGGATCAATGCCGCCACCCTTCTCGGCTTCGAGCTCCGGCTCGCCATTCCCGAAGGGTACGACCCCCATCCCCGTATCCTGGAGAAGGCCCGTGGAGAGGGACGCATCGTTCTGACTCGCGATCCCGCGGAGGCGGTCGTAGGCGTGCATGTCGTGACGACCGATACTTGGGCATCCATGGGCCAGGAGGAAGAGGCGGATGCCCGTGCAAAAGTCTTTGCCCCGTATCAGGTTACAAAGGCGCTGATGGATCGGGCCCACCCCGAGGGGATCTTCCTTCACTGTCTTCCGGCTTACCGCGAGAAGGAGGTCACCGCGGAGGTGATGGACGGTCCCCGCTCGCGTGTGTTCGACGAGGCGGAGAATCGTCTTCACGCGCAGAAGGCGCTTCTCCTATTCCTTTTGGGGTAGGGAGGGCGGCGAGCATGCAGGACGAGCTCAAGACCACGGCCCTTCACGAAGAACACCGGCGGCTGGGCGGGAAGCTCGTCTCTTTCGCCGGCTACTCCCTCCCGATTCAGTATCCTGCCGGGATCCAGGCGGAGCACCGCTCGGTGCGTGAGTCCGCGGGGCTCTTCGACGTCTCGCACATGGGGCAGATCGAGATCGCCGGTCCCGGCGCACTCGGCCTCGTGCAGCTCCTCACGGTGAACGACGCTGCCCGCCTCGCGGTGGGCCAGGCCCAGTATTCGGCATTCTGCCAGGCGGACGGTGGGGTCCTGGACGATCTCCTCGTCTATCGGTTGGACGAGTTGGCCTACTTTCTCGTCGTGAATGGCGCGAATCGTGCGAAGGATGCGGCGTGGATCGAGGCGCATCACTCCGGCCACGACGCGAGGGTGGAGGACCGCACCGAGGCTTCCGCGCTCCTGGCCATTCAGGGCCCCCACTCCGAGGCGATCCTCCAGCCGTTGGTCGAGGCCGGGCTCGGGGGGATCGGTTATTACCGCTTCCTCCGCGCGCCGGTGGCGGGTGTTCCCGCGATCGTGGCGCGGACGGGTTACACCGGAGAGGACGGCTTCGAGCTCTACCTCCCGGCCGACGGGGCCGTACGCGTTTGGCGCGCGCTCCTCGAGGGCGGGGGCTCCCGGGACATCGCCCCGGTCGGGCTTGGGGCTCGCGACACACTTCGACTGGAAGTCGGATACGCCCTGTACGGGAACGACCTCGACGAACGGCACACCGTGCTCGAATCGGGCCTCGGATGGATCGTCCGATTCGACAAGGGCGACTTCCTGGGAAGGGATGCCCTGGCGCGCCAAAAAGAAGCGGGTGTCTCGCGCCTCCTCACCGGGATCCGGCTCACCGTCCCCGGATTTCCCCGCCATGGATACCCGGTCGTGTCCCAGGGGGAGCCGGTCGGAGCCGTGACTTCGGGGACGGTGAGCCCAACGCTCGGGGCGGGGATCGCGCTCGCCTATCTCCCCGCCGGGCTCGCGGAGCCGGGGACCGAGGTGGCGGTTGAAATTCGCGAGCGCGACGTCCCCGGCGTAGTCACGAAGCCACCTTTTTATACGGAAGGGTCGCGGAAACGGTGAACGGCCAGGCGAAACCCCCACTTCGGGTCGGAATTCTCACGGTGAGCGACCGCCTCTCCAAGGGAGAAGGAGAGGATCGGAGCGGCGTCCTGATTCGGGAGTGGTGCGTGGAGTGCGGCTACGCCGTTGCGCGGGCCCAGATCGTTCCCGACGGAACCGCGGCCGTCGTGCCCGTCCTCCTGGAGTGGTGCGACTCGGGGGAGGTGGATCTCCTTCTGACGACGGGAGGCACCGGGCTCACGCCTCGCGACCTCACGCCCGAAGCGACGCGGGCCGTCCTCGAGCGCCCTGCGGCTGGGATCGCGGAAGCCCTTCGGCGCGCCGGGGCCGAAGCGACGCCGATGGCGGTCATTTCACGAGGGGAGGCGGGGACGCGCGCCGAATGCCTCATCGTGAATCTCCCCGGAAGCCCCGGTGGGGTTCGCGACGGGCTCGCGGCGCTCCACCCTCTCCTCGCGCACGGGACGGCCCTCATGCGCGGGCGGGAAGATCCCCATCCCAAGGGCGCCGCATCATGAGCGGCACCGTCCTGATCAGCTCGCACCGTCTTCCCCTCGCGGGAAAACTTCGCGACGCCTTTCGGGCCGAGGGATACGCCGTGGACCTCGTCCCCGACGTGGCGCACCTCGGGCTCGCGGAGGATCCGGTCCTGCTGGTGTTGACGGGAGACCGGGGTCCCGAGGATCTCGCCGCCTGGCTGCACGCCGCGAGGGAGGGCCGCTCGATCCCGGTGTTCACAGCGCTTCAGGGCGCCGGGGGAGACCTCCGAGGGCGTCGCGGCGGGGCCGAGGAGTCCTTCTCCGCCGACCCGGACCCGGACGAAGTCGTCCTCCTCGGGCATCGAACGATTCAGCGGCGCGAGCTCCAACGGGTCACCGGGATCGTGGGTGAGGCGGACCCCATCCGCGAAGTCCTCGAGCGGATGGTGCAGATCGCGCCGGTGGATTCGACCGTGCTCATCACGGGGGAATCCGGGACGGGGAAGGAGCTGGTGGCGCGGGGGATCCATGGCCTCTCCCCGCGGAGGCACCGCGCCTTTCTTGCCGTGAACGTCGCCGCCCTCTCCGAGACGCTCCTCGAGTCCGAGCTCTTTGGCCATGAAAAGGGCGCGTTCACGGGAGCGATAGACTCGCGAAAGGGTTTCTTCGAGCTCGCCCACAAGGGGACCCTCTTCCTCGACGAGATCGGGGAGATGCCCCCCTCCACGCAGACGAAGCTCCTCCGGGCGCTCGAGCAGAGGGAATTTCTCCGGGTCGGCGGAGAAAAGGCGATCCAGATCGACGTGCGCATCATCGCCGCAACGAACCATGAGCTTCGAAACCTGGTGCACACTGGACGCTTCCGGCGAGATCTTTATTACCGCCTGAACATCCTGGGGATCGAGCTTCCCCCTCTCCGTAACCGACGCGAAGACATCCCCCGGCTCGTCCATCACTTCGTACGCGAGCTCTCCGAGGGAATGGGTCGCCCCTTTCCCGGCATTTCGGACGACGCGATGGAGCTCTTGGTCCGCTACGATTGGCCGGGAAACGTGCGCGAGCTCCGGAACCTCGTGGAGAGCATGGTCGTCCTCTCTCCGGGAAAGGAGATCGCCCCCGCGGACATTCCGAAGGAGATCCGCCACCCCGGCGAGTATTCGCGACTCCTCCCGGTCCCGGTGGCGCGCCCCGCGGAAGAGATGCGCGCGGGGGAGGGAGGCGAGGGCGGAGACCGCCCCCGCTTTCGTCCCGAGCTCGAGTTTGTATTCCGGACTCTCGTGGATCTCCGGATGGACGTGGACCAGCTCCGCCGCGAGTTCGACCTCTACCGGGACGACCTGGACGAGCGCCTGGTCGCGCCCGAGAGCTCGCGCTTCGCCCTCCCTGGCACGGATGGTGGGATCGAGGTCGGAGTCTGGGAGGGGCGAGTGGGCGACGCCAGTGTTGTGCCGTCGTCCGAAGAACTTCCGATCGGTGCGAAGGCGGGGAGCGACGGGGCCGGCGACGGCCGCGTCCTGTACCAGGCGGGAATGACCATCGAGGAGATGGAGGCGGAGGCGATTCGCCACGTCCTCCTCGAAGTCGGCGGCAACCGCAGAAAGGCGGCCGAGAGCCTCGGAATCGGCGAGCGAACCCTCTACCGGAAGATTCGGAAGTATGGGATCGAGGGGTAAGGAGAGGGCCGGTTCTCGCGACGCCGGGCCTCCCTCAGGCGGCGGACTTCATCCCGCCAGCGCCTGGAACTCGAAGGCGCCGATGTCGCACATTCCGTCCGACCGGCCGAACCCCCGCTGGTCCCCCCCGTTCACGGGATTGGCCTGGCAGGCCGACTGATCCCCCGCGTCGATCGCGTCGCCCGGGATCTGGAGGGAGTGGCTCTCCGTCGTTCCGCCGTTCAGGGTCGCCGCGAGCGACAGGTTAGCGTTCCCGCCTGGTAAATCGCTGTTGACGATAAAATTACATGTGTTGTCCTCATCTAGATTATGACCATTGGAGACGAATCCCGCCGGTCCGCCGGAACAGGCTGAATGCCCGAGAATCCGGTGGCCCACGACGATCGTGTTTCGGAAGTCGAAGGTGGCTCCGGTCCATTGACCCGTCACCACCCTGTGGACCCCGCTCCCGCCCCCCGAGGCGCTCGTGTTGTCCACGATCGTCGCGTTGTAGAAAGAGATCGTGCCACTCTCTCCCGCCACGCCGCCTCCGAAGTGAGGAGCCCCGCCCGTCCCCTGAGCGATGTTCCCTGTAATCGTGCTGTTCACGATCGAGACGATCGTGCTCCCGGCGGGACCCGCGCTGTAGAGTCCGCCCCCACGCGCCTGCGCCACGTTCGTCGCGATGGCGGACCCGCTGAGCACCAGAGAACCACCGGAGTTGTTCACTCCACCTCCATTGCCGTTCTGCGCGGAGTTGTTGCGGATCGAGACGTACTCGAGGCCGAGGATGCCATGAAAGCTGAAGATCCCTCCTCCCTGCGTCGCTGTGTTCGAGAGCAGGACCGAGTTCGTCATCGTGAGGGTCGCTCCCAAATCCACCCAGATCGCGCCGCCCCTGTCCGAGGCCTGACTCGACTCGAAGCGCGAGCCGCTGACGTGCAAGGTCGAGCCGGCGTCCGTGAAGATCGCTCCGCCCGATCCGGCCGTAGCTCCATGTCCCGTCATCGTCACGTCGGTCAGCGTGAGCGTTCCCCGATTCAGAATTCCGCCACCCATGGTCGCCGCTCCGTCGCCGATCATCGTTCGAAGGCGCCGCTTCCCCCCGAACAGCTGTCAACGGGACCGTTCGTGTTTGCCGCCTCGATCGCCGAGCGCAGGGAACAGCCTCCACCCTGTGAGTCCGAGGAAGTCGTCACCGTGACCGTCGCGCCCATGCCGGAGAGGATCGTGAAATCAAGGGCCGCCGAGGTCCCGCCTCCCGGACCCGGGTTGAAGATAGTCACATTCGCCTGCCCGGCCTGGGCGATGCCCGAGGCGGGAATCGTTGCCGTCAACTGCGATCCCGACCCGAATTGTGTGACTTTTTCCACTCCGTTCCAATGGATCTCGGCACCATTCACGAAGTTCGATCCCGTCACCGTCAGCACGAATTCAGCCTCGCCCGCGATCTTGCTGGTCGGGTTGAGCGCCGTGAGCGTGGGGACCGGATTCTGCACCGCCACCTGGATCAGGGCGAAGGGGCTGAAGGCGGTGGTCTGCCCGGAGACCAGGCGTGTCCCCTGATCTACGTTTGTTCCGCCGAGGGGCGCCCAGGTCGTCCCATTCCACCGATGCACGACGAAGAGAGCCGGATTCGCGCCCCCCGGAAGATTGCCGGGCTCGTACCGAATTCCCACCGTCACCGGCTGGGCGAAGTTCGTTCCGCCCGGTCCCAGGCTGAAGGCCGTTCCCGGGATCAAGCTCGCGGGCACCGGAGGATTGGCGAGCGGGGCCACGGTGAGCGCGGCTCCCTGCGCCAATGCGCCCGGAGGAAGGACGAGAGTGACGGTGCCGGCGGCGGCGATGATGGTTCCGCCGCTCGGTCCGACGAAGCCGCCGTCCACGACGGTGATATCGGCCGTCACGGATTTTCCCTCGCTCGTCGCGCGGATGGTGGCAGGACCAGCGTTGAGGGCCAGGACGAGTCCGGTGCCGCTCACCGTCGCCACGTCGTTGCCCGTGTCCGTAAGACTCCCGCCCTCGCTGTCGCAAGAGAGGGCGAGGAGCGCGGTCGCGAGGACCACGAACGAGGAGAAGAACGGGCGCCGACCGGGCATGGAAGCCTCCCGCAACCGATGATCCCCCGACCCCCCCGGTGAACATCGGAAAGACCTGACCCCGAGCAGGGAATCTGTTCCGTCGCACGGATGCGATGGGGACGGAATTTCCTGCGTAACCAGGGCTTCGGCCCCGTCTTGTCACGCGAATTCCGTGCCACGGCAACATGCAGGGGATGTGGGGATTGGGCTTCCCTCAGTCGTTCCAGGGTGCCCCGATCGCCTTGCCGTCAGTTCGGCGCTGGCGTCCTCGACCGCAGTCGGGACCGCTCCCGCTCGAGGAGCGGAAGGACACGTTCCCACTCGCGGCTTCTAACTTCCTGGTATTCCACCTCCGTCGGCCGCTGGAAGTCGAGGTCGCCCGGGAAGGCGTACACGGCCATCGAGGTCTGGCGGGGGAGGACGCGCCGC
The DNA here is from genome assembly GCA_040882465.1 of Gemmatimonadota bacterium. NCBI lineage: Bacteria > Pseudomonadati > Gemmatimonadota > Gemmatimonadota bacterium. Next base: position 30,524 of record JBBEBG010000029.1, on the reverse strand, counting down.
GAGTCCCAGTCCGGGGTCAGGGGTCGGATGTCCACGGGGCGGTAACGAAGCGCGCGGTTGACAAGGTTCAGCGCTTCCGGTTCAAACGCGACTTCCACGGCCTCGGAGAATAGCGAGACCAGGAAGAGCTCGAAGGGTACGGCTGAGCCGGTCCGTTCGACGAAGATGTCCTGATAACCCCGCCCGAGTGCCGAAAGTCGCTCGTAGGTGTCGGGGGCCGTAAGCCGGACGATGGATTCTTCGAGGGGAGTCACGAGGATCTGGAGCTCTCCTCTGCGCAGAGCGAGGGAGATCTCCTCCTGAAGCAGCGTCCCCATTCCCACGGGAATTTCCGCGTCGGGGGGCAGGTCGGCGGGAAGGGCCGCCGAGGGTGATCGAGCGGGCGCGGGGTCCGGGTTGCCCGGGAAAAGGAGTCCACACCCCGCTCCCGCGGCGGCCGCCAGCATCGCGGCGCACCGGTGAAGGAAACGGAGCCGCGGGGCCGGAATCACTCGGCCTCGTTCCCCGGCCCGAGAAGGGAGGCGATCGCGTCGAGGAGAGGCTCCCGCCCCTCGCGCGTCACCGAAGAAAAGGGGACGATCTGCTCGGGATCCAGCCCCAGCTTTTCGGTCAGCTCGGTCACCTGCTTCTTCCCCTGGGACTTGGTGAGCTTGTCCATCTTGGTGAGGACGACGAGAGCGGGGATCCCCACCCCCGCGAGATAGTCCAGCATCACCAGATCATGTTCGGTCGGATCGCGCCGGATATCAACCAGATGGACCACGGCCTTCGGGCCATCCGGCCGTGCGAGGTACCCTTCCACGAGCTTCTTCCAGCTCTCGCGCACGGCGAAAGGGGCCTTGGCAAAACCGAATCCGGGAAGGTCCACCAGGAAAAACCGGGCGTTCACCCGGTAGAAATTGAGTCCCTGAGTCTTTCCCGGCGTGGCCGAGACGTGTGCGATCTTCTTCTGCGTTCGTTCGAGAAGAACGTTGATGAGCGAGGACTTTCCGACATTCGACCGCCCCGAAAACGCCACCTGAGGGAGATCGCCGGGAAAGGCTGCCCGGGGATCCATGACGGTCCCCGAAAACTCGACACTCCGGATTTTCACTGCGAAAGCCGCGCGCCGGGATCCGCCGAGCCGCCGACCAGCTCGCTCATGAGGGACCCGGTGGCGAAGCCTGTTCCGGGCACGATTTCCAAGATCCGTTCGAGGACCTGGTCCATCCGGTCAACGGCGTGGAAGGTGATGCGCTCCCGGACTTCCGCGGGGAGGGTCTCGAGCTCCGGGGCGTTTCCCGCCGGAATGATCACGGTGTGCATCCCGTTCCTGAGTGCCGCCACTGCCTTTTCCTTGAGGCCCCCGATCGGGAGAACGCGGCCGCGGAGCGTGATCTCTCCGGTCATCGCGACGTCCGGGCGGGTGGGAGTCCCGGTGAGAGCCGACACGAGGGCGGATGCGATCGTGATCCCCGCCGAGGGCCCGTCTTTCGGAGTCGCTCCCTCCGGGATGTGGATGTGAAGATCCACCTCGCGGTGGAATTGGGCTCGGAGTCCGAGCTCCCGGGCGCGCGACCGGGCGTAGGTGACCGCCGCGACCGCGGACTCCTTCATCACGTCTCCGAGGGTACCCGTGAGCTGGATCTGGCCCGACCCGGGGACGACCGAGACTTCGACTTCCAGGATTTCGCCGCCGGCGGTCGTCCAGGCGAGCCCCGTCGCGATCCCTATCCGTTCGATGCCGCCGTCCAGGCCGGTCTTGAGGTGCTTGGGGGGCCCGAGGAGATCGCCGAGGTGCGACGACTCGATGCGCACCGCCTCTCCCGGAGAGATGTGGCCCTCGGCGAGCCGCCTCGCCTGTTTTCGCGCGATCCGCGCGAGAAGGCGGTCGAGTTCCCTCACACCTGCCTCTCGCGTGTAATCTTCGACGATGCGACCCACCACGTCGCCGGGGATCGTGATCCTCTCCGGCTCCAGCCCATGCCGCCGAAGCTGCTCGGGAATCAGGAACTGGGCCGCGATGCTGCGCTTCTCGGTGTCCAGGTAGCCTGGAATGCGAATGACCTCCATCCGATCCCGAAGGGGATCCGGGATGCCGACCAACGTATTCGCGGTCGCTACGAATAAGACCTCGGAGAGGTCGAACTCGAGCTCCAGATAATGGTCTTGGAAGGTGCGGTTCTGCTCGGGATCGAGGACTTCGAGGAGAGCGGCGGACGGGTCGCCGTGCCCGTCTTTGGTCAACTTATCCACCTCGTCGAGGAGGAAAACCGGATTCCGGCTCTTGGCGCGACGGATTCCCTGCAGGATCCGCCCGGGAAGGCTTCCCACATAGGTCCGCCGGTGCCCACGGATTTCGGCCTCGTCGCGCACGCCCCCCAACGCGACTCGGACGAAGCGGCGGTCCAGCGCCCGGGCGATACTTCGCCCGAGGGAGGTCTTTCCGACGCCCGGGGGTCCGACGAGGCAGAGGATCGGACCCTGGAGCTCACCGACGAGGGAGAGGACCGCGATGTGATCGAGGATCCGGTCCTTGACTTCGTCGAGGCCGAAATGGGCCTCCTCGAGGACCGCGCGCGCATGGGCCACGTCGGGGTTGTCGCGGGTGCGCTCGTTCCACGGGAGGGAGAGAATCCATTCGAGGTAGGAGCGAATCACGGTGGCCTCGGGGGCGACTGGGTTCATCCGCTGGAGCCGCTCGAATTCCCGCTCCGCGCGCTCCCGCGCGGCTTCGGGCAAAGAAGCGGCGGCGAGCGTCGCTTCCAGGTCCTCCCATTCGGGGCTCCCCGACCCCAACTCCTTCTGAATCGCCCTGAGCTGTTCCGTGAGGTAGTGCTGGCGACGGTCGTCGTCCATCTTCCGCCGCATCTCCTGGTCGAGTTGATTCTCGATCTGGAGGATCTCGACTTCGCGCTCGAGGAGTTGGAGAAGGAGGGCGAAGAGTCCTTCGAGCGTCTCCTCTTCGAGAAGGGCCTGCTTCTCGGGCGCCCCTACGAGCAAGTGTCCCGCGACCATGTGGGCAGCCCGCGGCGGCGCCCCGATGTCGGCGAGGAAGCTCGCGAGATCGGAGGGGAGGTCGGGGTGGAGGTGGACGTATTCGCGAAAGATGCGTTCGACCCGGCGGACGATGGCCTGACCTTGTGGCCCGCCCGACCCCGCGGCGTCCGGATAGGTGAGGGGTATAACCTCCGCGTGGAGTGGTCCCGGCCCGGCTTGGAATTCCCGAACACGCGCGCGCAGGAGCCCCTCGAACACGACGCGGCAGGTCCCGTCGGCAAGGGGAGTGGATTGCACGACGCGCGCCACCGTTCCGACCCGATAGAGCTCGGACGGAGTCGGATCCTCCGCACCCGGATCTCGCTGGGCCAGCAGCAAGAGTAGACCGTCTCCGTCGCCCTTCGTCGCCTCTTCCAGAGCCGCCACGGACGGAGCGCGCCCCACGAGGAGGGGGAGGACCATCGAGGGGAAGAAGACGAGATCGCGGAGCGCGAGAGTGGGAAGGCGCTCGGGGAGCGCCGGAGGGGGTGACGTGGACGTCACGTCGTCCATCGGTGCCTCATGAAGAGTTCCTTGCTACGTCTGTCCAGTCCTGGCGCCGAGGTCACGCCTCCTTCTTCTTTTTCGGTTCATTGTGGAAGACGAGGAGGGGAGTGATCCCCTTTTCGACGGCTTCGGGTGTCACCACGACCTCCCGAATGTCCTCGCGCGAGGGGGCGTCGAACATCACCTCCCGCATGATGGACTCGATCACGGCGCGGAGCCCTCGTGCCCCCGTTCCGCGCTTCAGCGCCTTGCGGGCCACGGCGCGTATGGCCTCGGGGTCGAAGGTGAGGCCGATTCCCTCGAGCGCGAGCATCTTCGTGTATTGCTTGATGAGGGCGTTCTTAGGCTCCTGAAGGATCCGCACGAGCGCCTCTTCGTCCAGCTCCTCCAGCGCCACGGTCACCGGGAGCCTGCCTACGAGCTCGGGAATGAGACCGAAACGCTGGAGATCCTCGGGCTCGGTGTGGGCGAGGAGGAACTCGCGGTCCACCTCGGGCATCTCTTCCTCGCCCTCCGATACCACTTTTCCGAAGCCGATCCGGCGCTGTCCAATTCTCCCCTCCACGATCTTCTCGAGCCCGTCGAAGGCGCCGCCGCAGATGAAGAGAATGTTCCGCGTGTCAATCTGGATGTATTCCTGCTGGGGATGTTTCCGTCCGCCCTGCGGGGGAACGGAAGCGACGGTCCCTTCGAGGATCTTGAGGAGGGCCTGCTGCACACCTTCGCCCGAGACGTCCCGTGTGATCGAGGGGTTCTCCGACTTCCGCGAGATCTTGTCGATCTCGTCGATGTAGATGATCCCTCGCTGGCACTCGGTGACGTTGTAGTCCGCCGCCTGGAGGAGCCGCACGAGGATGTTTTCCACATCTTCGCCGACGTATCCGGCTTCGGTGAGCGTCGTTGCGTCCGCGATCGTGAAGGGGACATTCAGGGTGCGCGCGAGCGTCTGAGCGAGGAGGGTCTTGCCGACACCGGTGGCGCCGAGGAGGAGGATATTCGCCTTCTCGACCTCCACATCGTCCAGCATCCCCTGGTGGTTCACCCGCTTGTAGTGATTGTAAACGGCGACGGAGAGAGCCTTCTTCGCGTCGTCCTGTCCGATCACGTACTCGTCCAACGTATCCTTGATTTCGCGCGGGGTCAGCGTCCGGACTGCCGCTTCGGGCGCGATCCGCTCCTCTTCCTCTGCCAGGATCTCGTTGCAGAGCGCGACGCACTCGTTGCAGATGTAGACGCTGGGGCCCGAGATGAACTTCCGGACCGAGTCCTTGGACTTCCCGCAGAAGCTGCAGCGCAGGTGCTTGTCAGTGGACATGGGCTCCCTTCCGTTCTCCGGTCGCGCGGTTGGGGATGCTCCGGATCACGAACCTCCGGCGGCACCTTCCTCCGTGTCACGAGGTTTTCCGACTTCGTCCCGGTGTGCCAGGACTCGATCGATCAGGCCGTAGGCCTTGGCGTCCTCCGGGCTCATGAAATAGTCGCGGTCCACATCGTCGGCGATCTTCGCCGTGGTCTGGCCGGTGTGGTGCGCGAGGATCTGGTTCAGCCGCTCGCGGATGCTGAGGACCTCTTTCGCGGCGATCTCGATGTCCGCGGCGGTCCCCTGGTAGCCCGACGAAGGCTGGTGAATGAGGATTCGGGAATTCGGGAGGGCGCTTCGTTTTCCGTCCGCGCCCCCGGCGAGGAGAACCGCGCCCATGGATGCCGCCATTCCGACACAGAACGTGGCGACGGGGGCGCGTAGGTGCTGCATCGTGTCGTAAATCGCGAGTCCCGCGTAGACGCTCCCCCCGGGGGAGTTGACGTATAGGTAGATGTCGCGCTCGGGATCATCCGCATCGAGGAAAAGGAGCTGGGCGATGATGATATTCGCGACGGTGTCGTCCACGGGGCTTCCGAGGAAAACAATCCGGTCCATGAGGAGCCGCGAGAAGATGTCATAACTTCTCTCGCCGCGGCTCGTCCGCTCGATCACATAGGGGGGATAAATCGGCATCCGGTGTGTCCGTTGTTTTCTTCAGGCAACCCGGGAGGCCGGCGGCCTCCGCTCAGGCGGCCTCGACGAGGTTGGACTCCCCCTTGAGGAAGTCGAAGACTTTGCGTTCGGTGATCTCCCGCTCGAGTTGCTCGAGATGCCCGGCTTTCTGGAGGCGGGCGTAAAGGTCGGACGGGTTTGTGCGGCCCTTGTTCGCGAGCTCCTCGATTCGCGCGTCCACCTCTTCCTCCGTGGCCCGGAGGCCACGGCTCTCCGAGACCTCGTTCACGACGAGGAAGCGCTTCACCGCCTGGATCGCCCGTGGGCGAAGCTGTTCCTTCACCTCGGCGAAGCGCTCTTCCGGGACCTCCTTGGGATCTCCGAGGGCCGAGCGAACGAATTGGTCCACCATGGATTCCGGAACCTCGAAGGGATTCGCGGCGACGATCTGCTCCACGAGGAGGGCCCTCAGCCGCGCCTCTTCTTCTCTCTTCGCCTCCGAGAGGAGGTCTTCCCGAACGCGGGAGCGGAGCTCTTCCAGGGTTTGAAACTCGCCCGCGGCCTTCGCGAGGGCGTCGTCCAGGGGAGGAAGCTCGAGGCGCTGGCGTCCGTCCAGGTTAATCCGGAGGCGGCGTTCCTCCGCCGAAGCGGCCTCTGGGCCCGAGTCGGCGGGGATGTGAATCATAAACTCACCCGAACTCCCCACGGCGAGAGAGCCGATCGCGCCCTCGACCTCGGGGATCGCCTCTCCCTGGCCCAGGACGAATTCGTAACGCCGGGGCTCTTCCCCTTCCGCGTCGAGCCTCTCGATCCGGACGCTCACACGCTCGCCCGTGCTCGGGGTCCCTTCCTCTTCGACCGGGACCCAGGTTCCCTTCTGCTCTCGGATCCGCTCGAGCACCTTGTCCACGTCTTCGTCGGGAACGGGGAGGGAAGGGCGTTCGACCTTGAACCCGCCCAGTCGCGCGAGCTTCACCACCGGGGCCACGTCGAAGGAGATCCGGAAGGTGAGGTCGGCCTGGGGCTGGTATTCCACCTCGCCGACTTCGCCGTCGCTGATGGGACGGAGAGCCTGCTCGCGCAGGGCGCTTCGATACGCTTCGCCGATTACCCGGTCGAGGAGCTCCTGCTCGACGGCCGGGCCGAAGCGTTTCTCCAATACGGCCTCAGGGACCTTGCCCGCCCGGAAGCCAGGGAGCTTGAGACCCGACGAGAGCTTCTTCATCGCGGCCCGACGCTCCGCCTGAACGATCTCCGAGGGCACGGTGATGCGGAGGGTGCGCCGCCAGCGCTCCCCTTCCTCCACAGACACCCGAAGCCTCGACACGTCGATCGCCATCACGGTCCGGATCAGGGGTGAACGGCCGCCGAACGGAAGAGTGCGAAAGGGGGGACTCGAACCCCCACGGCCCAAGGCCACGAGATCCTAAGTCTCGCGCGTCTGCCAGTTCCGCCACTTTCGCGTTTCGGTCAGCGCCAAGGCCGCGCCAGGGAAAAAGATAACCGTGCGCCGGGGGGGGAATAAAGGCGCGGGGGCGGGGGGGGGGGGGGGGGCCCCCCCCCCCCGGGCGCCGGCGGGGAGAACGTTCCGGGACTGCCTGCCGATCCGGACTACTCCGGGACGCGCAAGTTGACCACAAAGGGGTTGACGTCCGGGCGCTGGAGCTGGAGCGACACGATCTCGCCGCGGCCGAGGTCTCCGAGGATCCGGTTCACGTCTTCCAGCGAGTTTACCGGCTCTCGATCGCCGGCGCGCGCGCGCCCGATCTGGAGGACCTTCTCCCCGCCCGTGATTCCCTGGCGAACGGCGGGACCCGCCGGGCTCACCGAGCCGATGACGACGCCTCCCGGGCCGGAGTACCCGAGCTCCTGCGCCGCCGCGGCGTCGAGCGGCCGAAATTCCAAACCGAGCAAGGCCGGCACAGTCGGTGTCGCGGCCGGAACCTGCGCCACGCGCGGCTGGAGTGGTGCCTCGCCGAGGCGGATATCGAGTTCCTGTACGCGTCCGCCCCGGTAAAAGCGAACCCTGACCTCGTCGCCCGGCCGCTTTTGTGCGATGAGCGACTGGAGCTGAGCGGAGCGCTCGATATCCTCTCCGTCCACCGCGACGATCACGTCCTCGGGCTGGAGTCCGGCCGCGGAGGCGGGGCCATTCGCTGGGACTTCCTGGACCAGAACGCCGGTCGTCCGCGGGAGCCCATAATATTCCGCGTCCACCGCGTCGGCGGGACGCATTTGCACGCCGAGGTAGGCGCGGTGCACTTCACCGAACTCGATCAGGTCCTCCATCACGCGCTGGGCGAGATCGATGGGAATCGCGAAGCCGTACCCCTGGTAGTATCCGGTCTGCGACGCGATCGCGGAGTTAATCCCGATGACCTCACCTCGGACGTTCACGAGAGGACCGCCCGAGTTGCCGGGATTGATCACCGCGTCCGTCTGGATGAAGTCCTCGATCGCGAACCTGAAGGTCTCCTCCTCTTCGCCGTTGCGGCGGAGCCCGTCGCTGATCACGGGGAGGCGACGTCCCATCGCGCTCACGATCCCGGCCGTCACCGTGTAGTCGAGCTGAGATCCCGGCCCGCCCAGCCCCGGATTCCCGATCGCCAGAACCCATTCCCCGACCCGGAGGGATGCGGAGCTCCCGATGCTGAGCGTCGGGAGGTCCCCGCCATTGATCTTGATCACCGCGACATCGGTGAGCGGATCGGTTCCGACGACCTCGGCGATGTATTCCCGGCGATCCGAGAGGAAGACGCGAATCCGGGTCGCGTCGGCCACGACGTGATCGTTCGTCAGGATGTATCCGTCGGGCGACACGATGAAGCCGCTTCCCCCGGCCATGTTCGGGAGCGGCTCGGCGTTCGGGTCCTGCGGCGACCCGAAGGGCCCGAAAAAGTCGCGGAACTGCTCGGGAATCTGGTCCGGCATCTGGGTGATGACCTGCCCGTTCCCCGGCCGTTCCGCCTCGATTCGAATCACGGCGGGGGTCACGACCTTCGCCAGGTTCACGAACGCGTCGCTCAGGTCCAGTGCAGGTTGCACCTGCGCGTCCGCAACCTGGGGGCTGAGGGTGATCGTGGGGCTCGCCGTCAGGCTGTTCCAGCCGAGGGCGGATGCCCCTCCGACTCCGAGGGCGACGGCGATGAGCGTGTAAAGGAGAACCCGAGCTTTCGACTGAAGTGGATCGAACATGAGTGCGGTTCCTTCCCGTTGGTCCCGTCGTGCGTTTCTTCGAACCCTGCACCTTCTTACACGGACGGGGGGGGCGGGGTCCCCCCCACCCCCCGTCCACCCGCCGTGTCAGTTCTTTTCGTCCTCCACGATCTCGAAGTCGGCCTCGACCACGTCTTCCCCGGCGTCCGCGCCCGTCGGCTCTTCCCCGGCCTGAGGCCCCGTTCCCTCCGAGGAGGACTTCGCCTGCTCCGCCTGGGCTTGATAGACCTGCTGCCCGGCCGCACTGAAGGCCTGCATCAGCGCGTCTCGGGCGCTGTTCATGGCTTCGGCATCGTCCGACTTGAGCGCGGTCTTGGCGGCCTCGACCGCCGTCTCGAGGCGACTCTTCTCGGCGGCGGCGACCTTGTCGCCCCACTCCTGGGAGTCCTTCTCCACCTGATAGACGAGTGAATCGAGGGTATTGCGCGCCTCGACCTTCTTACGTCGCTCCTCGTCTTCCGAAGCATTCGCCTCGGCGTCCTTCACCATCCGGTCGATCTCGGAGTCGGAGAGCCCCGAAGAGGCTTCGATCCGAATCTTTTGCTCCTTCCCGGTCGCGCGGTCCTTCGCCGACACGTTCAGGATCCCGTTCGCGTCGATGTCGAAGGTGACCTCGACCTGGGGGATCCCGCGAGGCGCCGGCGGAAGCCCGGTGAGCTGGAATTTCCCGATGGTCTTGTTGTCCATGGCCATCTTTCGTTCGCCCTGGAGCACATGGATCTCGACGGTCGTCTGGTTGTCCTCCGCAGTCGAGAAGACCTCGGTCTTTTTGGTGGGGATCGTCGTGTTCCGCTCGATGAGGGGCGTCATGACCCCGCCGAGCGTTTCGATCCCCAGCGAAAGCGGGATCACGTCGAGGAGGAGGACGTCCTTCACGTCGCCGGAGAGGACGCCGCCCTGGATCGCGGCTCCCACGGCCACGACCTCATCCGGATTCACGCCGCGGTGCGGCTCCTTTCCGAAGAAGCCCTTCACGATCTCCTGGATCTTCGGGATCCGGGTCGAACCCCCGACGAGGATCACCTCGTCAATGGCGGAGGGGTCGAGCCCCGCATCCTCGAGCGCGGCCTTCATCGGGGGGATCGTTCGCTGGATGAGGTCCTCTACGAGCTGCTCGAAGCGCGCCCGCGAGAGCGTCATATTCAGGTGCTTCGGACCTTCCTGGGTCGCCGTGATGAAGGGGAGGTTGATGTCCGTCTGCATCGTGGAGGAGAGCTCCATCTTGGCCTTTTCCGCCGCCTCTTTCAGGCGCTGGAGGGCCATGGCGTCCTTCGCGAGGTCGATCCCCTGGTCGCGGCGGAACTCCTCGACCAGCCAGTCGATGATTCGCTGGTCGAAGTCGTCACCGCCGAGGTGGGTGTCCCCGTTCGTCGCCTTCACTTCGAAGACGCCGTCGCCCAGCTCGAGGACCGAGATGTCGTACGTCCCGCCACCCAGGTCGAAGACCGCGATTTTTTCGTCCTTCTTCTTGTCGAGACCGTAGGCGAGGGCCGCCGCGGTCGGCTCGTTGATGATCCGGAGGACCTCGAGTCCCGCGATCTTCCCGGCGTCTTTCGTCGCTTGGCGTTGGGAGTCGTTGAAGTAGGCGGGCACGGTGATCACCGCCTGGTCCACCTTCTGGCCCAGGTAGTCCTCGGCCGTCTGCTTCATCTTCTGGAGGATGATCGCCGAGATCTCGGGAGGATCGAAAGGTTTGTCCACGTTCGGAACGCGGACCTGCACGCGGTCGTCGGAGCCCCGCACAACCTCGTAAGGGACGAGCCTTCGCTCGCCTTCGACCTCGGAGAACTTCCGCCCCATGAACCGCTTGATGGAGAAGATCGTGTTGTTGGGATTGGTGATCGCCTGTCGGCGAGCCACCTGTCCGACGAGCCGCTCCTGATCCTTGGTGAAGCCGACGACCGAAGGCGTCGTTCGCCCGCCTTCCGCGTTCGGGATCACGACCGGCTCGCCCCCCTCCATCACCGCGACGACGGAGTTGGTGGTTCCCAGATCGATTCCGATGACCTTCCCCATGATGAGTGGTTCCCCTTTTTTTCGGAAATCAGCGTGGACTGCCCTGGACATCCGGTAGTCGCAACCTCCGTGCCGCCCGAAAGCGGTGATCTTCCGCCATATCGGCGGGTTTGGGCTCCACGGTCCGCCGGAGTGGCAGGAATCTGCCGGGGAAGCGATGATCCCGGCTGCGCCGCCGCGACTCGGGGACCGCTCCGTTGGTCTCTTGCACGTGGCCCCGGCCCCAGCTCGCGGAGGTGAAAAGGTGTCCCCGTTCCCACCCCTCCCCGATCCGGCGAAGGCCGCCGAGCTGCTCGCCACCCGGCTGAGAGAGGCACCGGAGCTCCTCGTCGTTCTCGGATCGGGGCTCGCCCTTCCGGCGGCCGCGGTCGAGGATCCGGTGGAGCTTCCGTTCGAAGCGCTCCCCGGGTTTCCCCCGGCGGGAGTCATGGGACACCCCGGGCGTTACCTCGCGGGGCGCCTGGAGGGACGGCTCGTCCTGTTTCAACGCGGCCGGTACCACTTCTACGAGGGACACTCCCGCGCGGTGGTCGGCGCGCCGATCCGCGTGGCGGCAGCCCTCGGAATCCCTCGTGTGCTTCTCACCAACGCTTCGGGCGGAATCCGCCCCGATCTGATCCCGGGCTCCTTCGTTCTCGTCGAGGACCATATTGATCTTCAGGGGCGGGCTCCACTCGCCGGACCCGTCGCGTCCGGCGAGGAGCGCTTCCCGGACATGAGCGCCCCTTACGATCCCCAGCTCGGTCTTCTCGCGGAGCGGGCTGCCGCGGACCTCGGTATCGCGCTGGCTCGCGGCACGTATGGCGGGGTGCTCGGGCCCAACTTCGAGACGCCCGCCGAGATCCGGATGCTCCGACTCCTCGGCGCCGACGTGGTAGGGATGTCCACCGTCCCGGAAGCCATCGTGGCGCGGGCGCTCGGTCTCGCGGTCCTGGCGATTTCGGTCGTGATGAATCCGGCGGCGGGACTCACCGCGAGACCCCTCTCACACGAGGAGGTGCTGGCGGTCGGGGCGCGGTCCGCGGGGCCGCTCTTCGAGCTGGTGCGCCGGATCGTGCGGGGACTGCCCGAGAAGGAGCTCGGCGCACCCGACCTCGACTTCGGGGGTGACGGGCGACCGCGTCAGGGGTTCAGCCAGTAACTCACCTTGATCATGAAGATGTTGTTCGGGGCGGCGGAGAACATGTCACCCGCATCTCGCCCCAAGTCGAAGCTTCCGACCCAGCCTGCATCGTCCGAAACGCCGCCTCCGGTGACCGAGTTCACGCGCTCCTGTTGCCAGACCAGAAAGACGGTGGAGCCGGGGCGCCACTCCCATCGAAGCACGGCGTTCCCCAAGAGACTGCGGAAGCTGAAGTCGCGGTTGGACACGCTGAATCCCTCCGCCGGCCCCTCCCCGTCCGGGTCGACCAGGTACCGCCCCTCGACGTCCTGAGAGATCGTTCCCGCATCTTCCCCGTAGACGGAGAAATCGTACGCGCCTGGCGCCACGAACTCCTTCACCGCCCCGTAGTCCCCCGTCGAGATGAAGGGCTCCAGGTAGAGCTGGAGGGAAAAGGCCGGCGACAACGTGACGTTGAGCGTGGTTTCGAGGGAAACGGTCGTGCGGTTCAGCTCCGCGAAGACGTAGCGGGCACCGCATGTCGCGGTCGCGAGCGGGTCCGAGATCCGCGTGACGTACTGCGCGGTCGAGAAGGACTTCGAGTAGGATGGGGCCACCCGGAACTGGAGTGTCTCGGCGAAGCGGACGCTGAGGTTCGCGGAAGCGCTTCGCCCCCGCGCCCCGGCCACGTCGTTGTTCTACCCCCCGTTTGCGCCGAACACCGCCGCGCGGCGTCCGTCCGAATTCACCGTGAAGCGCGCGTCGGAGCGGCGCGGCGAGCGCGCCATCGGTCCACCGCGGGTGAGACGGTCGTCGTCCGTCCACGGGTCCCACTGGAGCCGGACGGAGCCCCGCCAGTAATTCAGCAATTCGACGGAGAGTTGGGTGTTGAAGTTCGCGAAAGTGCGGTTCCCGGCCAGGTTCCAAACCGCGTCCGGGCTTCCGGAAACGTTCCACGTACGGAAGTAGCGGCCGGGTTCCCGGTCCGTCCACTGGTAGTGCGTATCCAGGAGGATGCGGTCGGCGTTCGTGTGGAATCCGAGGTCGTTCACCTCGTAGCCGGGACCGATCACGGCCACCGCGTTTCGCATCGTGAAGTTTCCGGCCTGCTTCCCGACGAAGCCCATCGCGTAAAAACCCGACATCGAGCGCGCCGATGTGTCGAGATCGATATGCTGCGCGTCGGGGCGCTGGAAGTAGCGGCGAGACGCGCGTTCAGTCCTGGCGATCGCGAGTGAGTCCCCGCGCACGGTGCTCGCCGAGACGAGGCCGCTGAAGAGCCAGGCGCGGTCCTGAGATTCGTGCGCGAAGTCGAGCCCGGCGGAGTAGGCTGCGGCATGGAGCTGGCCCGCGAGCGGGGTCCCCTCGGGGCTTCGATTCACTGCCGAGGCGATCGCGCCGAAGCGCGTCTGTCCTCCGCTGATCTGCCGGCGGGCTCTCGCGACGAAATAGTTCGCGGCCGGCTCCACCACGAGTTTCTCCTCCGTTCCGCCCTCGCCGACCCAGGGTGCGCTCTCCCGCGCCGTCACCGCCTCGAGCACGCCGAGCGACCAGCCGCCTTCGAGGCGTCCGGTGACCTTCGCCGCTCCCAGAATCGTCGTCCAGTTGGGCAGGTCGGAGAACACGGCCTCGGAGGGGACCGATCCGCGGGGCGCCGCCCCGATCCGGCGTGAGTAAACGATTTCCGGCCCACGGCCCACCGACCCCGTCGGTCCTCCTTCGCCGAAAACGAAGATGTCGGCCCCTTCCACGAAAAAAGGACGCCGTTCGCTGAACTGTGTCTCGAAGGCCGTGAGATTGATGACGCTGGGATCGAGCTCGACCTGTCCGAAGTCGGGATTCACCGTGGCGTCGAGCGTCATGTTCGAAGTGAGCCTGTACTTCAGGTCCAATCCCGCGTCGCCGAAGTGGTCCGATCCGCTCCGGTAGGGGTTGGCGAGGCCGACCCCGGCCGGGGTCTCGAGTTGCAGGCATTCTCCGCGCGCCACGACGTAAGGAAGGAGCTCGAGGCGCCTTCCCGGCTCGATTCCTTCGAGCCCCTCGAGATGTGCGAACCGGGAGACGCCACCCCGCTCGAGCGTCGGAGTGAAGGGGAAGGTCGCGTCCTCCTGATTTCGGTTGATGCGGCGTTCGACCTGGATCCCCCAGCGCTGCACTTCCTGTCGCGAGAAGCGGAGCTGGCTGAAGGGAATGCGCATCTCCAGGGTCCATCCGTGCGCGCCGATCCCGGTCGCGAGCTCCCAGACCGGATCCCAGGAGGAGTCTCCGCCCCCCGTGCTGTTCCCTGTGACGATGGCGTCCCCCTTCACCCCCGACGGATTGGTCCAAAACCGGTGAGCGGTCTCGTGGTCGTGGTAGCTGTCGAAGAGGATGGCGAAGGAGTCGGAGTCCCCGAGGCCGGCGTCGCGGCGAGCGAGGCGCGTGACCACGGGACTCCGATCGTCGAGCCGGGCCGCCACGTAGAGAGCATCGTCGTCGTAGGCGACCCGCACCTCGGTGCGCTCGCTCACGGGCGCCCCTTCGACGGGGACCGTCTGGCGAAGGTCGGTGATGGGAGGAACGGTGTCCCAGACCGGCTCGTCCAGGATCCCGTCCACCGAAATCGAGCCCGTCAGTCGAGCTGCCCGCGCTCCCGGCGCGAAGGTGTGATCGTAGCCCGCCCCGGCATGTTGAGTGGGCGCCGCCGCTCCTCCCTCCGCGGGGACGCCTTGTGCGATCAGGCTCGCGGGTGCGCAGGCCAGGGCTATCCCAAGGAGTAGTGGGGCTGTTCGGGACCGGCCGGAGGGTGTGCGGGGACGGGGGGCCATGGGCTCGCGGTGAAAGGGAAAAAGAAGGTGGATGCGGGCATTTGCGGGGTCAAGGATCGCTCATGGTGCCGTCAACCCAGCGGGCTCCCGGGGGAACTTCGACGAAGTGATTGAGCGGTCCGTGTCCCGAACCGAGCCCGGGCGCTTCGCGGATCGCCGCCGCCACGAAGGCGAGCGCGCGGTCCACGGCGAGCTCCAGCGGATCGCCTAGCGCGAGTCCGGCCGCAATCCCGGCGGAGAGGGTGCATCCCGTCCCATGCGTGCTGCGCGTTCGGATGCGCGGGTGCCTCCATTCCCTTTCGCGTTCTCCGTCCCAGAGGAGGTCCAAGACTTCGTCCCCTTCGCCGTGCCCTCCTTTGATCAGCGCGGCCCGGGCGCCCAACTCCACGAGGGCACGCGCGGCCGCGCGCGCTCCCTCCGCGTCCTCGACCGGAAGCCCTGTCAGGATGCGGGCTTCGTCCAGATTCGGGGTCACCAGGGTCGCGAGGGGGAGGAGGCGAAGGGTCACCGCCTCCACCGCGTCCGGGTCGAGAAGTGAATCTCCCGAGGTGGATGCCATGACGGGATCGAGCACGTAGGGCGTGAGCCCGTGCGCTTCGATGGCTTCCGCGACCGATGCCACGAGGGGGGCTGTGGCGAGCATCCCGGTCTTTGTGGCCGAAGGTGGGAGGTCCTCCGCCACCCGCGCGATCTGGGCCCGCACGATGTCGAGCGGGACCGGATGCACCGCGAAGACGCCGGTGGTATTTTGCGCCGTGATCGCGGTCACCGCGGTCGTCCCGAACACTCCGAACGCCTGGAAGGTCTTGATGTCCGCCTGGATTCCGGCACCGCCGCCGCTGTCGCTCCCCGCGATCGTCAGCGCGATCCGCCGCTTCGATGAAGTCATGAGTGGCGTGGGCTCGAAGAGTGGAAAGGTTTGGACGCCCGGGAAGATACGGGAATCGCCTCCCCGGAGGCACTCGCGGTGGAGCTGAGCCGGAGTCGGGAACGGCTCCTTCGAAGGATCGCCTCGCGGCGGGGGCGCGAGGCCGAGGGGGTCGTCCTCCTCGAGGGTCCGAGGGTCCTCGAAGCGGCGTTGGCGCACGGCGTGGTCCCGTCCTTTCTGGTGCGGGGGGGGCGGGAGAGCTCACACGACCTGGACGTCCTGACGGAGAATCTTGCGCGCGCCGGCGCCGAGGTCGTCGAAGTACCGGCGACCGCCTTCGCGGAGCTCGCGCAGACGGACTCGCCGCAGGGGATTCTCGGGATCGCCGCCGAGCCGCGAGCGACCCTCCCCGATCCGAAGTCCGCCGGCGCCGAGCGGTGCCTCCTGCTCGACGGAGTCCAGGATCCGGGAAACGTCGGGACGCTGATCCGCACGGCCGCCGCCCTGGGAATCACGCGCGTTCTCGCCCTGGACGGGACCGCCGACCCCTGGAGCGCCAAAGCGGTGCGGGCCTCCGCGGGACTCTGCTTCGCCCTCCCGGTCCTGGCGTTCCCGTGGGAGGAGGCCGACGCCTGGCGTGAGTCGGCGGGACTTCCCCTCCTCGTCGCCGAACGTGGGGGCGAGGACATCCGTTCCTGGCTCGCTTCGAGAGCGGGGCCGCGGATCTCCGGTCTGTCGGCGTCGGGCTCCATGGGCCGGGGCGAAGGGGGTCTCGGGTGGGCGCTCCTCCTCGGAAACGAGGGGCAGGGTCCGCGTGCCGCGGCCAGGGCGCGGGCGGCCGCGCAAATCGCGATTCCCCTGGCGGCCAGCGTGGATTCCCTGAACGTCTCCATCGCGGGGGCGATCCTCCTCTGGGCGCTCGGGCCGGGACGTGAATCCGCGCCCTCGTCGGGCGGGAAGGGCGCATGAGCGACACTCACTTCGCCGCTCTCGCCGCCACGCTTTTCGGGCTGGCCCTGGGTTCCTTCCTGAACGTTTGCACCCTTCGATGGCCGGAGAACGAATCTGTCGTCCGGCCCAGCTCTCGGTGCCCGGGGTGTGGGAAGGCGATCCGGTGGTTCGACAACTTCCCCGTGCTGAGCTGGCTCTTCCTCGGCGGACGCTGCCGCGACTGCGGGAAAGGGATCTCGATCCAGTATCCCGCGGTCGAGCTCGCGACGGGAGCGATTTGGGGTGGGATGGTCCTCCTTCACGGGCTCGAGCCGGAGGCCGTCCGGGGCGCGATTTTCCTCACGATCCTGCTGGGAATCGCCGTGAGCGACGCCCGCTTCTACATCATCCCGGACCAATTCAGCTTGGGCGGTCTCGTCATCGGGCTGGCGCTGGCCCCCCTCGTGCCCACAATGGGAATCCTGCCGGCGCTGACCGGTGCCGCGGCGGGATTCGCGCTCCTCTGGTTCGTCGCGTGGGCAGGAGAGAAGGTCTTCAAGAAGGAGGCGATGGGGGGAGGAGACATCAAGATGATGGCGATGATCGGCGCCTTCCTCGGGCTCCAGGGCGTTTTCCTCACCCTCTTCCTCGGGTCCCTCCTCGGCACCCTGATCTTCGGGCCGATCTCCGTGAAGACCAAGAGACTCGTCCCCTTCGGAGTTTTTCTCGCCGTCGGGGCCGCGGTGACCTACGGGTGGGGCGAGGCACTGGTGGACTGGTATACCGAGTGGGCGTTCGGCGGTTAGCGCCTTACGTCACGACGGGCACCCGCTCGTGTGAAAACCCGTCGCATTCCGTTCGCGCGTGGTTCCCGCCCCGTCACTCTCGGTCCTCGGTGGGCGGCCCGTCGAGCCCCTGCTCGAGGTAACTCCGCGACAGCTCGACATAATGACGCCAGCTTCGTGCGACCCACCCGGCCGACGAGCCGTCGAGCGACTTGCGGATCTTGGCGGGGATTCCCGCGACCAGGCTCCGGTCCGGGACCACCGCCTTCTCGAGGACGACGCTCCCCGCCGCGATGAGGCACTCGCGGCCGATCACCGCCTCCTGGAGGATGACTGCGTTCATCCCCACGAGAGTTCCTTCGCCGATTTCGCAGCATTCGAACACGGCACCGTGTCCCACCGTGACCCGGGGACCCACGATCGTGGGCCCCCAGATCCCGACGTGTACGATCGCGCCGTCCTGCACGTTCGCATCGGTCCCGACGACGATCGGGTTCGTGGGATCATCCCCGCGCAGGACCGCCCCGAACCAGATGCTCGCGCGAGATTCGACCCGGACATCGCCGATCAGAACCGCATTCGGAGCGAGAAAGGCATCCTCCGCGACCTGGGGGGACTTCCCTCGGAAGGGAAGGAGCAGCGCCATCTCAGACTTCGTCCGCCGGCGTCGTGTGCAGCTTTCGGATGCGGGCCCGCATCACCTGGGTGTCCGTGGCGTCGAGAATCTCGATTTCGAGACCTGGAAGCTCGATCCGCTCCCCCGCCTCCGGCACCCGCCCCATCTCCTCGAGGATGAAGCCGTTGAGTGAGCGATACTCGAGCTGTGGCAGGGACACGTTGAAGGCGTAATTCACCTCCCGCAGCTCCACGGTGCCCGCGGCCTCCAACTCGTTCTTCGAGATCCGGTGAATGGACTCCTCCGCCACGTCCCTCTCATCCTCGATCTCTCCCACGAGCTCCTCGATCACGTCTTCCAATGTCACCAGTCCGTCCGTTCCACCAAACTCGTCGGCGACGATTCCCATGTGGATCCTGCGAAGCTGGAAGTCACGGAGGAGCCGCGGGAGGGAGAGAGAACCCGGGACGAAGAAGGGCTCGCGGGAGAGCTCCGAAAGCTTCAGCCCTCCGCGGCCGCCTGCATAAGCCTCGTAGGCCTCGCGCACGTAAAGGATGCCCGTGATGTCGTCGATGCTTGCGCCGAAAACGGGGACTCGGGAGTAGGGGACGGTCTTCAGCTTCGGCACGATCTCCTCGATCGTGAGGGCGTCGCGCCAGGAAAAGATGTCCACCCGCGGTGTCATGATGTCCCAGGCGGTCAGCTCGTCCATCCTGAACGCGCGTTCGACGAGTAGGTGTTCTTCTTCCTCGAGCACGCCTTCTTTTCGGCCGAGCTCGGTGAGCTCCCGCAGCTCGCGTGCCTCCGGAGTCCCGACCTCTTCCGCGGTTCTCCGCTTGAAGAGTCCATCGAGAAGGACGAACGGGGCGAGCAGGGGTCGAAGGGCACGCTCCAGGAAAAGGAGGGCCGGCGCGGTGAGAAGGGCGAGCCGAATCGGCTGAAAGGAGGCCACAAGACGGGGCACTCCCTCCGAGACGAGCAGGACGCCGACGGCCGCACCCGGGATCGCCCAGATCATCCCCGGAGCGCCCCGGCGCATCACCGCCAATCCCACCAAGAGGCCGGCGGCAATGAGGTTCGTCAGGGTGTTGACGACGAAGACGGTGGCGCGCACCTGTCGTGCGCGCGCCCGTACGCGATCCAGTCCGTCCGCTCCGGTGAACCCCTCCGCGATGAGGGTGCGGAGTCGCGATGCGCCGACTCCAAAGACGGCCGACTCCATCGCGGAGAGAAGCGCGGAAAATGCGAGGAGGAGACCGGTCCCGAGGAGGAGGACTCCGGTCACAGGTGTGCGCCGGCCGGAGGAAGAGGATCGTCCCCTCCGGGGGGACTACCTCGGTCTACGTCCATCGTGTCCCAGGTCCATCGAGGCCTACGTCCATGCACGGCTTTCCCGGAGAAGCTCGTCAATGATCTTTCGGGCCGAGACTCCGTCTGCTTCCGCCTCGAAGCTGGGGACGATGCGGTGTGCGAGGACCGCGCGGGCCACGGCTCTCACGTCTTCGAGATTCGGCACCGGATCCCCGCGAAGGGCGGCTCGCGCCTTGGCCCCGAGGACGAGGTATTGGGACGCCCTGGGGCCGGCGCCCCACCCCACGTATTTCCGGATCACGGCGGGTGCCTCTTCGGCGCCCGGCCGCGTCGCACGTGCGAGATGGACCGCGTAGGCGACGACCGAGGGCGCCACCGGAACCCTGCGGACCAGGTGTTGGAGTTCGATCAGCCGCTCCGCGGAAACGACGCGGTGGACCTCGATGAGCTCCTCGCCGGTCGTCTGGAGGGCGACGTCCTCTTCCTCCTGACGCGACGGATAGGTGATCCGGAGCTCGAGCATGAAGCGGTCGAGCTGGGCTTCCGGAAGGGGGTACGTTCCTTCCTGTTCGATCGGATTTTGGGTCGCGAGGACGAAAAAGGGCGAGGGGAGAGGGAAGGTCTCTCCGCCAATGGTAACCGCCTTCTCCTGCATGGCCTGGAGGAGCGCGGCCTGGGTCTTGGGCGGGGTGCGATTTATCTCGTCGGCGAGCACGAAGTTCGCGAAAACGGGTCCCCGTACGAAGCGAAAGACGCGCCGCCCCGTGGTCCGGTCTTCCTCGATGACCTCGGTGCCCGTGATGTCCGTGGGCATGAGGTCGGGAGTAAACTGGATCCGCTGGAACTCGAGGTCGAGCGCGTCGGCCAGCGTCGAGACGAGGAGAGTCTTTGCCAGCCCCGGGACCCCGACAAGGAGGACATGCCCGTTCGCGAGGAGGGCGAGTAGGAGCCCTTCCACCACATCCCTTTGACCGATGATCCGCTTCGCGACCTCGGCGCGAAGGCGCTCGGCCATCTGCGCCACTTCCTCGAGAAGCTCCAGATCCCGGTCCCGGACCGCCACCCCATCCGCCAAGGCTCGACCCTCCATGATTCGAAGATACATCCGGGCCAGCCTCGCGGGGGGCCGTCCCGGAACAAGCGGGGCTACCCGCTCCCCGGGGAGCGGGGTCCCGAAGGGGGCCGCGGCACCCCCGCGGAGGGTCATTCGGCGCCCATTCCGAGCCGTCGTCCGGACGAAGGATACGCCCCGCTCCGGCCCCCCGCCATGGGGGTGCGGGACACCGCTTCAGGGTGGGGGAGTTACGCTTGCGCATTTTTTCACAAGCGCCTAATTTTTTTCGGCTGAGGGCGCGCCGGGAGGTGTTCCAGACGATGTCGGACTCGCGGGATCCGGGACCAGATTCGCGTGAGGAGCTGATCCGAACCTCTTCCCGGTATCTGGGTCATGGGATGGGGTTGGCCGCGTCCGTCGCTCTTTTCGGATGGATCGGCTCGAAGGTGGGTGAGTGGCTCGGAGCCGAGGCGATTCTCACGCTCCTCGGCATCCTGTTCGGGGGCGCGGCGGGTTTCTACAGCATGTATGCGCAGCTCGTGGTGCGGCCCAGAGAAGAGAAAAAGCGGGATTCGGGGGGGAGCGAAGAGGATTGAGCGCCGTCGTTCGGTATACCCTGATCTCTTTTCTCGTTGTGGGAGTGGGATCCGCGGTCCTTCTCGCCTTGCTCGAGCCCGCCGCGCGAAGCGGAGTGCTCCTTGCCGCGGGGATCGCTCTGCCGGTGCAGGTCCTGGCCTTTGGCCTGCTGGCCCGCGCCCGAGATGATGTGACGCGGTTTTTCGCCTGGTGGGGCGCGGGCATCGCCCTCCGGGTCGTCGTGTTCGCGGTGACGGGGATCGCGTCGGCCGGAATCGCCCCGGTTGGTCGCACGTCCCTGGTCCTGTCGCTGGCAGGATTTTTTTTCGTGTTGCTGCTCCTGGAGCCGCTGTTCCTCAAGGGTGAACACAAGGGCGTGAAGACGACGGCATGAATCCGATCGGGGCTTTACAGGAGGAATCGGCGGTCGCGGCCCAGGAAGCCGCACACGGTCCGGAAGCCGGCGAACCTCTCCTTATGGAGGGGCTCCCGGATTGGATCTCGCATCACATCGGAGACGATCAGGTCATCGAGTTCGCCGGGCTACATCTCGACCTGCACGGCCTCGCGATCGAGCCATTCCAGTTGGGTCCCATCACCGTGGATTTCTCCCCGACGAGGCAGCTCGTCGTGATGCTGCTGGTGGCGATCCTCCTCATCCTGATCTTCATCCCCGTGGCGCGCACGATCCGCTCCAAGGGAATCGAGAAGGCGCCCCGAGGCTTTACGAACTCGATGGAGGCGATGATCCTCTACTTCCGGGACGAGGTCGTCCGGCCAAACATCGGTCATGGGGCGGATGGTTACACCCCGTTCATCCTGACGCTTTTTTTCTTCATCCTGGGGATGAATCTGGTCGGGCTGACCCCGCTCGGGATCACGCCGACCGCGAATTTATCCGTGACGGCCGCGCTCGCGGTGATCAGCTTCGTCGTGACCGAGATCTCCGGATTCCGGGCGCTGGGTCCGGCCGGGTACGCGAAGACGATCTTCTTCCTCCCGCCGGGGCTTCCGACCCTGATGAAGCCCCTGATGCTCGTCATCCTTACCCCGGTCGAATTGCTGGGCAAGCTGACCAAGCCCTTCGCGCTGGCGGTCCGGCTCCTGGCCAACATGACAGCGGGGCACACGTTGATCCTGGCCATCCTGGGGATGATCTTCGTGCTCCAGAGCTACCTCATGGGCGTCGGCTCCGTGGTGATCGCAAGCACTCTCATGATCCTGGAGCTCTTCGTGGCCTTTCTGCAGGCTTATATCTTCGCCATGCTCACGTCCGTATTCATCGGTCTCATTCGTCACGCCCACTAGTCACTTCTCACAAGGGAAGAAAGATGCTCTTGCCAACGGCACTTCAAGAGGTTGCGGCTGGAGGAGGCTCGGGTCTCATCGGCGCGGGGCTCGGTATCGCTGGTGCCGTGATCGGTGCCGGTCTTGGAATCGGCCCGATCGGATTCGCGGCCGCGTCGGGAATCGCCCGCCAGCCGGAGGCCACCGCTCAGATTCAGACGGCGGCCATCATTTTCGCGGCCCTCGTGGAAGGCGCCGCCCTCTTTGGTCTGGGTCTCGTTTTTCTGGTGTTCGCCTGACGCCCCGACAGCGGCATCACCAGCGACCTGTTAAGGAGGCCGGATGTTCGACCTAAACTTCGGGCTCTTCGTTTGGACGAGCATCGTTTTTCTCGCGCTGCTCGGTATCCTCTGGAAGTTCGCCTGGGGTCCCGTTCTCGCCGCCGTGGATGCGCGCGAGCAGAAGATTCAGGCGGCCCTGGATCGGGCCGCCGCCGAGCGGGAAGAGGCCGCGAAGCTCCTGGCCGAACATCGGGAGCAGATGGCCGACGCCCGCAGGAAAGCCCAGCAGCTGATCGCAGAGGGGCGCGAGGGGGGAGAGAAGGTCCGTCAGGACATCGAGGACAAGGCACGGGTGGAGGGGCAGGCCCTCATCGAGCGGGCACGTGAAGCGATCGAGCAGGAGAAGGAGTCCGCGATCGAGGCGTTGCGCCGGGAGGCCGTGGACCTGGCTATCGCCGCTGCCGGGAGACTGATGGAGGAGAAGCTCGACGGTCCGAAGGACCGCGAGCTCGTCATGGGATACATCGAAGAGCTGGGCCGGCGCGACGAAGGTGCGCAGGCGTGAGAGACGAGACCGTCGCCAGAAACTACGCCAAGACACTCTTCGAGGTGGCGGAAAGGCAGGAGGGTCTCGAGGCGTTCGGCGAGGGTATCGAGGTCGTGGCGCGCCTGCTCGACGAGAATCCGGACTTTCGCACCTTCCTCGTGACTCCGAGAATCGCGCTAGGCGAAAAAAAAGCGGTCATTCGCAAGGCCTTCGGGGAAACACTCCCGCCGACACTGGTCAACTTCCTGCTCGTGACGCTCGACCGCCGGCGGCAACGGCTCCTCCGGGAGATCGCGAGGGAGTATCACCTCCTTCTCGACGTACGGATGAACCGCGAGCGGGTGGAGGTTGCTGTGGCCCGTCCGCTCGACAGCGCTGCGATCGAAGAGCTCCAGCAGCGGCTCACGGAGCTCCTGGGTCGCGAGGCCATCCCGAGCGTGAGGGTCAAGCCGGCGATCCTGGGGGGCGTCGTCATTCGGGCGGGGAACACCATCTATGACGGATCCTTGCGGCGTCGGCTGGACGGAATGCGCCGCAGCTTGTTGACGACCCACCTCCATCCGGAGGGCGGGGCATGATCGAAAGAATCGGCCGGTGTAGTCCGGCCTCGATGAACGACTCAGGGGATTAGCCAGTGGCGAGCGAATCAGGGCTCCGAGCGAGCGAAATCAAGGGCGTCCTCCTTCAGGCGATCGAGCATTACGAAGAGGAGCTCCACGCGGACGAGGTGGGAGAGGTCCTCGAAGTCAAGGACGGGATCGCCCGCATCTACGGCCTCAAGAACGCGATGGCCAGCGAGATGCTCGAGATCACTCCCTCGGGCGGGGGGGCGCCGATCACCGCGCTCGCGCTGAACCTCGAAGAGGACAACATCGGTGCCGTCGTCCTGGGCGATTGGACGAGCCTCCACGAGGGGAACGAGGTCCGCTGTACGGGGCGTGTGCTCGAAGTGCCGGTGGGAAAGGGGTATCTCGGTCGGACGGTGGACGCGCTGGGCGACCCGGTGGACGGGAAGGGTGCCATCGAGCCCATCGAGGGCTCCCGGATGATCGACATCGTCGCTCCCGGGATCGTGTCGCGGAAGCCTGTGGCGGAGCCGCTCCAAACCGGGATCAAGGCCATCGACGCCATGACGCCGATCGGACGCGGCCAGCGCGAGCTGATCATCGGTGACCGCTCCACGGGGAAGACGGCGATCACCGTGGACACGATCATCAACCAGAAGGGGCAGGACGTCATCTGCGTGTACTGCGCGATCGGGCAGCGCGCCGGAAAAGTCGCGGCCGTCGTGGAAACGCTCCGCGAAGCGGGCGCGATGGATTACACGATCGTCGTCGCGGCGAACGCCTCCGATCCCGCGCCGATGCAGTACATCGCCCCGTATACCGCCACGGCGCTCGCCGAGCACTTCATGTGGCAGGGGAAACACACCCTCGTCGTTTACGACGACCTCACGAAGCAGGCCCAGGCGTATCGCCAGCTCTCCCTGATCCTACGGCGGCCTCCGGGGCGCGAGGCCTACCCCGGGGACGTCTTCTACCTGCACTCCCGCCTCCTGGAGCGCGCCGCGAAGCTCTCCGAGGCCCACGGCGGCGGATCGCTCACCGCGCTACCGATCATCGAGACGCAGGCCGGCGACGTATCGGCGTACATCCCGACGAACGTGATCTCGATCACGGACGGCCAGATCTTTCTCGAGCCCGATCTCTTCTACGCCGGGGTCCGCCCCGCGGTGAACGTGGGGATTTCGGTGTCCCGCGTCGGCGGCGCCGCGCAGATCAAGGCGATGAAGAAGGTGGCCGGGCGGCTTCGCCTCGACCTGGCGCAGTTCCGTGAGCTCGAGGCCTTCGCGCAGTTCGGCTCCGACCTGGACGCGGCGACACAGCGCCAGTTGGCTCGAGGCCAGCGGACGGTGGAGCTCCTCAAACAACCCCAGTACGCCCCCATGGCGGTCGAGCAGCAGGTCGTCTCGATCTACGCGGTGACCAACGGCTACCTGGACCTGGTACCGGTCGAGCGGGTGGGGGCGTGGGAGAGGGGCTTCATGCAGTTTCTAGAAGCACAGCGCTCCGAGCTGCTCGACGGGATTCGGACGGAGAAGGTGTTGAGCGAAGCGCTCGAGGCGACGCTGAAAGAAGCGCTTGGCGACTACAACGCCCGCTTCGAGGCAGAGCACGGGGCCGGCCCGGCGGCCTGACATGGCGCAAGCGAGCGAGGTCAAGCGGCGGATCCGCTCCGTCGAGAACACGCGGCAGATCACGCGCACCATGGAAATGGTCGCGACCTCCAAGCTGAAGAAGGCCACCGATCGTGTTCATGCGTCACGTCCCTATGGCGAGTCGCTGGAAGAGGTCGTGCGGAGTCTCTACGATCCTTCCCTAGCGGACCGTTTTCCGCTCCTCCGGGATCCCAGCGAACCCCGGCGTGGTGCCGTCCTCCTTCTCACGGCGAATCGTGGGCTGGCGGGCGCCTACAACGTGAATTTGATCCGGCGGGCACGGGACCTCCTCAGGGAGCTGCGTGGCCAGGGGATCGAAGCGGAACTGCACGTCTCGGGAAAAAAGGGGATCGGATTCTTCCGATTCCAGGGCGAGACCCTCGTCCAGAGCTGGACGGGGATCGGGGACAACCCGACCCCGGAAGACGCCGAAACGCTCGTAGGGCAGCTGCAGGCGCGCTTCGAGTCAGGGGAGTTGGACGGCGTCTGGGTCGTTGCGTCCGAATTCCGGTCCGCGCTCTCCACACCACCGACGACGCGGCGACTCCTTCCGATTCGCGCGGAGGAGGGAGGGGTTTCGCCCGACCGGTATCTCCTCTCCCCCTCGCGAGACGAGATCCTCCGGCGTCTCCTTCCCCTCTACGTCCGAAACGTCGTCTACCGGGCGCTGGTGGAAAACGCCGCGGCGGAACACGGTGCCCGAAGGGCGGCGATGAAGAGCGCGACGGACAGCGCTTCCGATATGCTGGATGCGCTTCGCACTAAATACAACCGGGCCCGCCAGGGCCAGATCACGCAAGAGATCGCCGAGATCGTGGGCGGCGCGGCAGCCTTCGAATGAGCGATCACCGGCTCGGGATCGCGACAGGGAGACAGGGGGAACATGGCTGAGAAGAATGTCGGGAAGGTGGTGCAGGTCATCGGGCCGGTGGTGGACGTCGAGTTCTCCCCGGAATCCCTCCCGAGGATCCACAACGCCCTCAGAATCGACGGTACGACACCAGGCGGCCAGGTGATCGGACTCGTCGTGGAGGTTCAGCAGCATATCGGCCGCGGCCAGGTCAGGACGGTGGCGATGTCCTCCACCGATGGACTCGTCCGCGGGATGGATGCCGTGGATACCGGCGCGGCCATCTCGGTTCCGGTCGGGGAGCCGGCCCTGGGGCGCATTCTCAACGTCCTCGGCGAGCCGGTGGACGAAGGTGGCCCCGTCGAAAGCGCCGACGGAACGGAGGTGGAGCGGTGGCCGATCCACCGGGAGCCGCCCAAGTTCCGCGACCTCGAGCCCAAGACCGAGATCTTCGAAACCGGGATCAAGGTCATCGATCTCCTCGCCCCCTACGTGAAGGGGGGAAAGACCGGGCTCTTCGGCGGCGCTGGTGTAGGGAAGACGGTCATCATCCAGGAGCTCATCAACAACATCGCGATGGAGCACGGCGGACGCTCCGTCTTCTGTGGAGTGGGGGAGCGGACCCGCGAGGGGAACGACCTCTGGCTCGAGTTCAAGGAAGCAGGCGTCTTGAGCTCCACGGCGCTCGTTTACGGGCAGATGAACGAACCGCCGGGGGCGCGCTTGCGGGTGGGACTCAGCGGCCTCACGATCGCCGAGTACTTCCGCGATGTGGAGAAGCAGGACGTGCTCCTCTTCATTGACAACATCTTCCGATTCACCCAGGCGGGATCGGAGGTGTCCGCTCTCCTCGGCCGGATGCCCTCCGCCGTCGGATACCAGCCGACGCTCGGCACCGAGATGGGCGAGCTCCAGGAGCGGATCACCTCCACGCGGAACGGATCGATCACCTCAGTTCAGGCGATCTACGTCCCGGCGGACGACCTCACCGACCCGGCACCCGCGACCGCCTTTGCCCACCTGGACGCGACGACGGTGCTCTCGCGGAGCATCTCGGAGCTCGGGATCTATCCGGCGGTGGACCCTCTCGACTCCTCTTCGCGAATTCTCGATCCCCAATTCCTCGGGGAACGCCACTACCGGGTCGTGCGCGACGTCCAGCGCATCCTCCAGCGCTACAAGGACCTCCAGGACATCATCGCGATCCTCGGGATGGACGAGCTTTCGGAGGAGGACAAGATCGTGGTGAACCGGGCGCGCCGGATCCAGCGCTTCCTCTCGCAGCCCTTCTTCGTGGCGGAGCAGTTCACGGGGCGTCCCGGGAAATACGTCAAGCTCGACAACACGATCGAGTCATTCGAGAGGGTGGCGGCGGGCGAATTCGATCACTTGCCGGAGCAGGCCTTCTACATGCAGGGCGGAATCGAAGACGTGCTGGCCGAAGGCGAGCGGCTGGCCAAGGCCGGGTGAGATGGAAGGCAAGACTCTTACGCTCCGCCTGGTCTCCCCGGTCGCGACCGTCTTCGAAGGAGAAATCACTTCGGCCGTCCTTCCCGCCTGGGACGGCAAAGTCGGGATCCTGCCCGGTCACGCCCCTTTCCTCGCCCTCCTCGGAGGCGGAACCTTGGAAGTGGACCTCCCGGGCGGAGGGAGCCGGCAGTTTTTCGTTGTCCGCGGCGTGGTGAAGGTCGAGGGGGACAGGGTCACCGTCCTCTCGGAGTACGCGGGCACCGAGCCCCCGGCGGGATACGACCCGCGCCAGGCATGGCTCGACCCCCAGGAGTTCGAGGACACCTCGACGGGAAATCCGGGCCACTGATCTTGTGGCCGGGGCACGAGGCGACGATTTTTTTGTTGTCCCGCCCTCCGAAACGGCATAGGATGGGTTCGTTCCCCCAACGAATTCCATCGTGACTTCGAGGGCCTCATGAACCGCCGTTCCTTCCTCCGCCGCTCCGCCCTCGCCGCGGCAGCGGGGCTGGCGCTCCCGTACCGACCTCTTCACGCCGGCCTGTTCCGTCCTGTATCAAGGGTGCGACGCGACCTCGACGTCGTCACCGGCGACGGGCGCACCGTCACCCTGGCGAACAACGTGGTCGCGGAGTTCGCACAGGCGCTACGCGGACGTGTCCTACTTCGGGGAGAAGACGGGTACGACGACGCCCGCAGGATTCTAAATCCGTCCTTCGACAAATATCCTGCGTTGATCGCCCAGGTCACGGGGGCCGCGGACGTTGCAACCGCCGTGGATTTCGCCAGGGACAACGGAGGCCTCCTCCTCGCGGTGAAGTGCGGTGGCCACAGCGCATCGGGGCAGTCCTCATGCGACGGCGGGATGATGATCGACCTCTCCCCGTTCCGGGGTGTTCGCGTCGATCCCTTCGCGCGCACGGCACGTGTGACTGGGGGAACCCTGTTGGGTGCGCTCGACCACGAGGCGATGGCGCACGGCTTGGTAACGACGATGGGCACGGTCTCCCACACCGGGGTCGGCGGGCTCGTCACGGGCGGTGGATTCGGTCGGCTGGGGCGGAGATTCGGCCTCTCGGTGGACAATCTCTTGTCGGTGGACGTCGTGGGCGCCGACGGCCGCCTCCGGCACGCGACCGAGGACGAGAACGCCGACCTCTTCTGGGGCGTGAGAGGTGGGGGCGGCAATTTCGGGGTGGTTACATCTTTCGAGTTCCGCCTGCATTCGATGCAGCGCGAGGTGGTCTTTGGAGACATCCTCTTCCCCCTCGCGCGCGCTCGCGACGTCTTGGGCCTTTATGGGGAATACGGTCCCGGCGCACCGGATCAGCTGGCGCTTGGAGCCGTGGTCGTGCAGCCGGCGGGCGGCGCTCCGGGGCTCGCGGGATTTAATCTTTGCTGGTCGGGTGACCCGAACTCCCTCGAGCGTGTCATCGCCCCGATTCGCGCGCTCGGCACGCCGATCGCGGATACGCTCGCCTCCATGGACTACGTTGCGGTCCAGCGGTCGGGGGACATTTCTGACCCGCGCGCGGTCGGGCAGTACATCAAGAGCGGATTCATCCCCAATCTCCCGGCGGGGCTCGTCTCCGCGATCGCGGATCGCTTCGAAGGCGACCCGCGGCGTGATACCATCCTCGCCTTCCAGCAGGGGGGCGGAGCCATCGCACGAGTGGCGCCGGGGGCCACGGCCTTTGCGCAGCGGGACGCCATGGCCAACTTGCTCTGCTTCGTGAACTGGCCGAACGGAGAGGACCCCGCGGACCACGTCGCCTGGATTCGGGAGTTCTGGATCGGTCTCGAGCCCTTCACCCATGGCTTCTACGTGAATGACCTCGATGCCGACATGACGGCCGCGACCATTCGCGAAAACTACCGGCAGAACCACGAGCGGCTCGTCGCGGTGAAAAACGAGTACGACCCGCGGAATCTGTTCCGCCTGAACGCGAACGTGCAGCCGACGGTATAGTCTCCGGTCGTTCGGTTCCTGCCTCGAGGAAGCCTGGGGCCTCCGGCGAACCCACGCGGGCCTCGCCGGGAGACTCTTTCCCGGTCCATATCCTCCCCCCCTTCCGCGGAAAATCCGTGCGGTAGAGGCCGACCCGGGGATCCTCGCTGGCCCCGCGGGGTTCGTCGAGTTCTCATGGACCTCGACTTACACCTCCATTCCGCCGCTTCGGACGGCACGCTCCCGTCCGCTGAGGTTGTCTCTGCCGCGATCGCCGCGCGCCTCGACGTAATCGCGCTCACCGATCACGACACCCTCGCCGGAGTCTTCGCGGCCGTCGAGGCCGCACGGGGGCAGGCGCTCGCCGTGATCCCCGCGCTCGAGATCAGCACGACCTGGGACGACGCCGATCTCCACATCCTCGGCTATTTCGTGGACCCCATGGATCCGCGGATCCAGGAGCACTGCGAACGCGCCGTGGGGCGCCGCGAGGCCCGGCTCCGCGAGATGGTCTCCCGTCTCAGGGACCAGGGCGTGGACGTCGCCTTCGAAAGGGTGGCCGAGGCGGCCGGAGAAGGGGCTCCCGGCCGGCCCCACCTGGCGCGGGCGATGGTCGAGGCGGGCGTCGTGACCTCTGTTCCCGAGGCCTTCGACCGGTACATCGGGAACAACCATCCCGCCTATATCCCGACCCTCCTCCTCGATCCCGGTGAGGCGATTCGGCTCATCCATGGTGCCGGAGGGATCGCCGTCTGGGCACACCCGCCGGCCCACCGCCTCGAAACCCTCCTGCCGGAGCTTCGGCAGTGGGGGCTCGATGGTCTCGAAGTTTACCGGCCCTTCCTCGGGCGCGACCGGATGCTCCGGATCGAAGCCGCGGCCCGGAGCGCGGGCCTCCTGGTCACGGGCGGCTCCGATTGGCACGGTCCCGAGGGGGGGCCGCTGGGCGAGTTCCGCGTGCATGCCTCCGAGGTTTCCCGGTTTCTCGAAGCCGGGGGCATGTAGGACTCGGGGATTCGTTGACGGACCGGGAACGGTCGCTATATTTGTAGGCTCTACCGCACGCTTCGTGCGC
The DNA here is from genome assembly GCA_040882465.1 of Gemmatimonadota bacterium. Taxonomy (NCBI): domain Bacteria; kingdom Pseudomonadati; phylum Gemmatimonadota; species Gemmatimonadota bacterium. The sequence continues at coordinate 67 of JBBEBG010000029.1, read as the reverse complement.
AGCGGTGGTCCAGCTTTTTGACATAACCCCCCGACGGTGGTGAAACGAAGCACGCGGAAGAAGAGCG